>PKTY01000191.1 GCA_002869725.1 Desulfuromonas sp.
ATGGCCAAACTGACCGAGTTGATCCCCTCGGGTCACTGGGGAGTTGGGCTGTCTGTCCACGAACTGGGGCCCAATCTCGCCTTGTTTCTTGTTCCCCTACAGGTGGAAATCCTGCTCCGATATTTTGACTGGCGACAAGTTTTGCTGCTCCAAGGTGCCATGTCTCTGGGAGTTGTTGTCGCACACCGCCTTTATGCTGGGCAGGGCGGAAGTAGAGCTGTTGCACCAAATATCTCAACATTTTGGGGTATTTTTCGACAAAAGAATTTCTGGAAATTAGTTCTGTTATTCGGGCTCGGAGTGGGAAGCACTCTCGGAATTTACTCCATGCTGCCGGTCTATTTTATCGATCAAGGTATTGAGCGAGGACTGGGCAATACCATGCTGTCAGCGTCAAGGGTAATGAGCATTCCTGTTGTACTTATTGGTGGATTGCTGACCGACCGGATAGGTGTGTGCCGTTCCCTGATAATTGTTCTCATTGCGGGAGGATTAATGACTGCTCTTATCGGTGTGTTGCGGGGTTACTGGTTGTTTGTACCGGTGTTTTTACAGCCACTGTTTGCCGTTTGTTTTTTCCCCCCAGCCCTCAAGGCTTTGGCTTTATCGGTTCCAGCCGAGTTAAGGAATCAGGCTGTTGCCTATACCGTTCCGTTTGGTTTTCTTCTGGGAGCCGGTGTGGTTCCACTATTCCTGGGTATGCTTGGCGATGAGGGCCATTTCCAGCTAGCATTTATTACTATGGGGGCCCTGCTAGCTGCGGGAAGCTTAATGGCGAGAAAGTTGTCGGAGAGATAGCTGAGTGCTGATATCGAACTTCTCTCATAAACCACGGGTAGTGAGAGGGAAATCCGGTCTCCGGTTGATAGAGCTATTCGAGAAGAATTTTAATTCAAACGGAAACGGCTACCTGGTGACGGGTGGTCGTTTCTCGGATTGCAGCGGTTATCGTAGGCCAGAAGATCGAAGAAATTTAGGCAATAGATTTAAATTGTCAGGATTAATAAGACAGTCATGTAGATGGCCGCCTTTTTTGTATATGAACAGACAAAAACTTCCCGCTTGTCTTTGTGCCTTGGAAATCATAGGATTTAATTGTTTTTCTGGCTCTAATAAAGTGGCATAAGTTTTTTTAGGGGGGGAGGCCTACAGTGAAAAACACCTTTTTCTGTATATTTCTGCTTTGCTCCCTCTGCTCGTGCTCATACATGAAACATGTTTCTGTTCAGGCAGAATATGCTCGCATTCAAAAGGCTGATCCCGGACAGATTAACCTGAAACACATGATTGACAGAGAAACCTATTTTGTCATTGGTCAAACCATCGATGACAAGAACATATACACCCATCTTTCCCTGGCTGTCGCGGCATATTCGAACAAATTCAAACCACATGAACGCGTTGATACAATGTACTTTGCCGGAGCGGGAACCCATTTCGGCTTAAATTTGCCTGAAGGTGATTATCAACTACTTGTTTTTGCTGACAAGGATAACAATCAGATTTTTGATCAAACTGAAGTGGTCGGCAAGAAGCCTATTTCTTTAAACCAGACAACATCACCAAACAAAGTACTCGATCGAATTGAGATACGACTATCCTCCCATGAGCTTGTTGGCTGGGTCGAAGAAATTTCCAAGCCCAATCAGAGCAATCCAAAAATATCCTTATTCTACCCGACCGGATCGATACGCAATCTTGACGACCCTCTGTTTTCCGAAAACATGGCCATACTGGGGATGTATGACCCTGCGTCCTTTCTGGAAAAATCACCGACAATGTTCTATGCCTTGGAAGAGGACCTTGGATACAAAATCCCCGTAGTCTTTGTTCACGGCGTTGGCGGTTCCATCCGAGCCTTTGAGCCAATCATCAACCAGCTCGACCGAGAACGATACAAGCCCTGGTTCTTTTACTACCCCTCTGGAGGCGACCTAGACCAACTCTCGGAAGTCTTTCACCGAATATTTCTTTCAGGGAAAGTCATTAAGCTAGACAAAATACCGATGATTGTTATTGCCCATAGCATGGGTGGTTTGATCGTAAGAGAAGCTCTGAATAAGTATGAAAATGGCCATGAAGAGAGCAAGGTCCCCATGTTGATCACTATCGCCAGTCCCTTCGGAGGACATCCTGCAGCAGCCTCGGGAGAAAAGCATGGATTGATCGTTTTACCCTCTTGGCGTGATGTAAACCCAGAAAGCCGCTTTATCAAAGAGTTGTTTCGTAATCCGTTGCCGGAGTCGACTGAGCACCAACTGCTTTATGCATATGACAATCCAGCTACTTTGAAGCTCAATAAAAATAGCGATGGCGTCGTTCCTTTATCTAGCCAATTGCGTTTAGAGGCACAGCGGCAGGCAACAAAGCAACTTGGTTTTGAAAGCAGTCATACGGGGATATTAGAAAATAAAGAGGTGATTGCTCATGTCCTTGATTGTATGAGCCGAGTAGAAAATTTCATTCCTGAACCTCATTTGGAGGTGATGCGTCTTGGTGGATATGAGGTGCAGCTGTCTGATGAATATAGTCCTCAGGGGAAGTACGTAGTAGAGTCTTTAGGGAGGTACTGGATGGCAGTTACCACTGGGCGCTTAAAACCATTTTATGCAGAGCAGGAGAGGTTCCTTCGCGTCATTCATGGAGAAGAATCCCCCAAGTATGAAGTTGTCAAAGACTGGCTGAGGTTTCTAAAAGAATATCCTGATATTTATAGTAGCGAGTTGAATTGACCCGACAATGCGGCAGGCATGAGAGATTAACCGCTCTTGGAATGCAGCCTTTTTAAAAACCGTCAGCAAATACCATTAATAATGTTCAGAAGTCTGGGAAGAGGATTTATAGGAAACTGCGAAGAGATGACTGGTTGTTTCCAGTATTTGAAAAATCATCTATATTGTAAATAATTATTGAAAACCTCTGTATCGATCATTTTATATTCACCCAAACATGTCATAGTATTCACGTGTCGGCGAATATGGGGAAAATAAATTCTAGTATGGGCGCATAGTATGAATATAGATTTTTCAAATCTGGGGTCAGTTAACAAGACATTGATTCTTATAGTCATCGTTGCATCGTTGCCTGTAATTGCAATCATGGCGTATAACGGATTTGAGTTAAAGCAGCGGCTGGTTGATAGTGCTCGTTATGATGCTACGCATATGACTGAAAGCATGGCTGATATTCACAATGAGGTTGCAAATAGTGCCAAGCAGATACTTTCAACGTTAGCCCTTTTGCCAGCAATAAAAAATGGTGATTTACTGGCAACCAACTCCATTCTGAAGTATGTCCTTGATCAGAACCCGACTTATATGAACTTCACTCTCACCAATCTAGCTGGGGACGTCATCGCTTCAGCTGTGCCTTTTTCTGGGGTCAATTTGGGAGACCGCAAACATTTTCGTGAGGCATTAATCCAAAAAAAATTCGCAGTAGGTGAATATATTCGCGGCAGGCTTGTTACAAACATTCCCGCACTTCCGTTCGCGTATCCTGTTATCGATGAGGCAGGAAACCCTACCTACATTTTAACAGCCGCTATCAGACTCAATGTGTATCAGCAGTTCTTTGATAGACTGCATTTGCCAGACAAATCGTTCATTTCAGTGACCGATAATCGGGGCATAAGGCTACTTTATTATCCGCCTAACGAAAAAAGCCCGCCCGGAAACCCGATCAAAAGAAGTAACTGGGAGGTAGCACAAAGTTCTGAGCAAGGGACAGAAGTGTTTCTCGGTTTAGGATCAGATGGAATCGAAAGAATCCTTACTTTCGTGAAATTTCATCCCACAGAAACATCCGAATCATATGTTTATCTATGGGCCGGGATCCCAACAAAAGAGATTCGAGCTCCTGCAAATGCCATTTTCCTCAGGAACATGTCGGGTATGCTTGTTGCCACTGTGATAGCTCTAGCATTTGCTATTTTCATAGGTCACAGGACAATTATTTCACCAATCAAAAGCCTGATGAAAATGACCAATGAGTTCTCTGCCGGAAACCTCTACTTTCGTAGCCAGCCAATCAATCAACCAGAAGAGTTTGAAAAGTTGACCGAGGCATTCGATAAGATGGCTACTGTTCTGGTGGGTAGTCAAAAGGCTCTATATGAACGGGAAGAAAGTTTAATACTGATCTTGAATTCTGCATCAGAAGCTATTTATGGGCTTGACCAAGATGGAAATTGCACTTTTTGCAATCAAAGTGCGCTAGATATCTTAGGATACCGGTCTGAATCAGAAATCGTTGGCAAGAATATGCATCAACTTATTCACCATTCATATGCTGACGGCTCGCCTCATCATGTTGAAGACTGCAATATCTACAAATCATTTCAGACTGGCAAGAACTTTCACGGTGATTCTGAGGTGATGTGGAGAGAAGATGGTTCATCTTTTGATGCCGAATATAGGTCACACCCTATAGTTAAAGATGGAAAAACCATTGGTAGTGTGGTGTCGTTTCTTGATGTCTCAGAACGAAAAAAGACGGAACGCCTATTAGAAAGGACCAAAGACCGCCTTGAGTCACTCTGGAATATTTCAAAATTGACAGATGAAAGTCTACAAGGCATTTGTGACCATGTGCTCAAAGAAATTGTCAAGATTACGGATAGTCCTTATGGCTTTTACGGCTTCCTAGATGAAGACGAGGAAGTGATGACCATTTATAGTTGGTCGACAGAAGCCATGAAGGATTGTGCAATTCATAATCAACCAATCATGTTCCCAATCGATAAATCTGGTATATGGGGCAATGCAGTCCGAACTAAGAAGCCTTTTCTTTTAAATGATTATAAGAAAGATTGTGAGTTTAAAACGGGGATACCCGAAGGGCATGTTGCCCTGACGCGGGTTCTGTCTGTCCCAGTGGTTAGCGCTGATAAGGTTGTTGCCGTCGGTGCTGTAGCAAATAAAGCACATGACTATACGCAAGGAGACATAGAGCAGCTCAGGGCTTTTATGGATAACGTTCAAATTTTAATTGAGCGACAAAACATTCAGGACGCCCTAGAGGAACAGACAGAGTATTATAGTGTCTTATTTTATGGCTCTCCTCATCCTACCGCCGTTGCAGATGCAGAAAGTGGAACGCTAATAGCGTGCAACTCAAATTTTTCAGACCTGTTAGGTTATTCAACTGAAGAAATAATTGGCCAGCATCAATCTAAGTTTCACCATGCAAAACCTAGTGAGAATAAACTGACCGATAACTTTGTCGCCCACAAAAACGACTCTCAAGGGAAGTATTTAGAGGATAAGTTGATTACAAAGGATGGCCGTTTTGTTGATGTAGAAATCACTGCGTCAATGTTGAATTTGAAAGGTAAAGATGTATTACTCGGATTCTTCAAGGATGTTACAGAGCATAAAATGATGTTGAAAGAAAGACATCGCTCGGCGCAACTTGCAGCGATTGGGACATTAGCTGCTGGGGTTGCACACGAAATTAACAATCCCATCCAAGGCATTTTGAACTATGCATCTATGATAGAAAGAAATGCCAGTGGTAATGAACGTATTCAAAAGGCGTCTTCACGTATTGTACAAGAGAGTCAGCGTATTGCGAATATCACAAAAAATCTTCTGACTTACTCAAAAGACACCCGACTAGAAAAAAACCTATGCAAAGTTGATCAGTTAATTAAAGATGCCCTTTCGCTGATTTCTACAAAAACAAAAAATAGTGGAATACAATTAAGCTTAGATGTTGCGCCTGATCTGCCGGAAGTTTATTGGCAAGTTCAGAGCATTCAACAAGTTATCCTTAACCTTGTTGACAATGCGACTGATGCCCTCTCAACCAAATTTGACTATTATAAATTGAAACAGATCGACGTCAAAGCTGTCTTAGTTGAAAAGCAAGCTGAACAATTTATCAGGATTACCGTCCAAGACAATGGATCAGGAATGTCTCAAGAAACAATTGATCGCTCATATGAGGAGTTTTTTACGACTAAATCCTCGGATATGGGCACTGGGCTTGGCCTTTCCATTGTTAAAGACATTGTCAACAAACACGGTGGTTCAATTTCAATTGAGAGCATAGAGGGAGAATTTACCAAAGTTAATTTTGAACTCCCCGTCACTCAAGAACAAGTGGCCTCTATCACAGATATATAGGTTTCCTACTAATGAATCAGAAACTTCGCATTCTCATAATTGAAGATGAAGAGTCAATTCGTGACTCACTCCAATGGTTTCTCGAAGACCTTGGACATGAAGTCGTTTCCACAGAGGTTCCTCATCAGTGTGATGTTTACAACGGTCAGCCATGTACCCGTCAAAAGTCTTGTACTGATGCTTTGATAATTGATCAACATTTACCAGGGATGCTTGGCCTTGATTTTGTTGAACAATTAACAGAACGAGGCTGCAAAGGGATTATTTCTAATATGCTTTTAGTCTCAGGTGATGCAACAAGCGTTGATATGCAAAAAGCCAATGCGCTTGGCCTTTCTGTGGTACAGAAACCTATGACGTTTGATTTTCTCGAAGACTGGTTACGCAAAGTGGACCCTGTTTAAATTCTACAGATGCCCATTTCTCATAAAAGAAAAACCCGCTGATTTAGCGGGTTCATCGGTCATTCTCGTATTCTATTAGATTGCTACTTGGCGGAGGAGGTAGGATTCGAACCCACGGATGCTCTCACATCAACGGTTTTCAAGACCGCCGCCTTCAACCACTCGGCCACTCCTCCAAAATTTCCCGTATAGATAGTACAAAAACTCCCTCGGTATCAACCGATTTTTTCCAACCCTCCCATATAGGGCTTGAGTGCTGTGGGAATGGCTACGGAACCGTCTTGCTGCTGGTAGTTTTCCAGTACGGCGACCAGGGTTCGGCCAACCGCAAGGCCTGAGCCGTTCAGGGTGTGGACGAACTCCGGTTTTGCTCCGGGCTCACGGCTGAAGCGAATGCCGGCGCGACGCGCTTGAAAGTCCCGAAAATTGGAGCAGGACGAGATCTCGCGGTAGGCCTGTTGGCCAGGGAGCCAGACCTCGATATCGAAGGTGCGCGCTGCCGAGAAGCCGATATCGGCAGTGCAGAGATCGACCACTCGGTAGGGAAGCTCAAGGGTTTGCAGGATCGACTCGGCATCGGCCAGCAGTTTCTCCAGTTCGATATCGGAATCCTCCGGGCGGGTGAATTTGACCAGTTCGACCTTGTTGAACTGATGCTGGCGAATCAGACCGCGGGTGTCGCGGCCATGGGCTCCTGCTTCCCGGCGGAAGCAGGGGGTGTACGCCGTATAGCAGAGGGGGAGCTGGCTGCCGTCGAGAATCTCCTCGCGTAGGTAATTGGTCACCGGGACCTCAGCCGTAGGGATCAAGAAGTAGTCGGGATCGTCGAGGTGGAACAGGTCCGATTCAAACTTGGGGAGTTGGCCGGTTCCGGTCATGGTGGCGCGGTTGACCATGAACGGCGGCAGCATCTCGGTGTAGCGGCCTTCTTTGGTGTGGGTGTCGAGCATGAGGTTGATCAAAGCGCGCTCAAGGCGCGCGCCGGCACCGGTCATTACCGAAAAGCGTGCGCCGGTGATCTTGGTGGCTCGTTCGAAATCGATGATCCCCAGTTTGTCTCCGAGGTCCCAGTGGGCTTGCGGTGAAAATTGCATGTCGGCCGGCGTGCCGACTTTGCGAAGCTCTGGGTTGTCTTCTTCGGAAGCCCCCACCGGGCATGCCTGGTCAGGAAGGTTTGGGACGGTCAGCAGTCGCTCGCTGAGGTTCTCTTCGATCTGGCGTAACTCATCGTCAAGCTCCTTGATGCGCCCTGAAACGGTTTTCATGCGCGCAATTTCGTGTTGGACCTGACTCTTATCCTTGGTTTTGCCGATCAGGGCAGAGACCTGGTTCCGTTCGGCCTTGAGGCTTTCGGCTTCACCAAGCAGCTGGCGCCGGCTGTCGTCGAGGCGGCGGAAGTCGCCCAGATCGATAGCCTCGCCGCGTGTTTTCAGGCGGTGTTCGACCTCGTCGAGGTGATCGCGTAAAAATTTAATATCAAGCATGCTCTTCGCTCCATGGGGTCATATGGAAGGACAGGACAAACGCAGGTCATGACAGACGAAAAACCTGATAAAATTCGCGGTCAAGCGAAGTGATTTCTAGCACCTCTCCATAGTGGCGTCAAGACATTCACTCGGCGAAGCTCACCTGCCTCCTGATCCTTGAAGGTAACACCGAAACGGCCAGGGCAAATCAGCTGACTTGCTTACCTTTGCCCTTTGATCCACCAGTCGGTATCGTCATCGAACCACCAGCGGGAGGAGTCGGTCACCCAGACGGCCTCGGCCAGGGTTCTGGCGACCTCAGTCTGCAGTCGCTTAACGGTGACCGGATACCATTCGTCGGCATAGCGGTTGCCGAGATCCTTGTATTCCTTGAGGGCTAAAATCATCTCCAACTGGTCGGCGTCATGGGCAATCCGGGCTTCAGGAGTCTGCCTGGCCATGAATTCGTCCTGCAACTCCCGATAATTGTCACCGAAGGGGAGTGTGCGGGCCAAATCCTCGACGGCCTTGCGTTCATCGACCTGACAATATTTTTTGTTGACGTAGTTGAGGTCGCCAGTGCGTGCTTCCGGAATGTCATGAAACAGACAGAGCAAAACCACCTTGCCGATATCGACATCTCCCGCCAGTTGAGCCAGCGTATACCCGATCAGGCTGGTACGAAATATGTGTTCAGCGACCGACTCGGTTCCAGAACCGAGAAACTGGAAGCCGGTGCGCGGAGTGCGTTTGAGCATGCCGACTTCGAACAGGAAATTCGCAATCTGTTTCATGACAGAGTGTCCTTAATATTGTTTGGTCTGAACTTAGCGTAAAGTTCCAGCTAAAGCAAAGTCTTGCGCAGAATCAAATAGCGTTTGAGAGAGAGGCGGTTTTGTTGTATAAGAGAAAATCTTTCGTTGCGCTGAAGTTTTAGAGGTCCTTAATGGCCAGAGATCATCAAGGAGGTCGTGTGATGGTGCATAATCGTTGGAGATGCTTCAGGTGGCAGGGGGTTGGTCTTGCCTTGGTGCTGGTTTTGTGGGCGAGTCCGGCCGTGGCGTTCCAGTTCAGCCTCGGCGAACTGCAGGGGAGTCTGGACAGTACACTCTCGTATGGTCTGAGCTGGAGGATGGCAGATCGCGACAAAGATCTGGTCGGTTTGCAGGAAGGGGGAAGAGCTTATTCCCACAATTACGATGACGGCAACCTCAACTACGACAAGGGGGAGCTGATCAGCAACACTCCCAAGCTGACCAGTGAGCTGGCTCTTGATTACCGTAATTTCGGGTTGTTTCTGCGTGGCACAGCATTTTACGACTTTGAAAACCAGGATGGCGAGCGTGAGCGCACTGAGCTACGCGACGAAGCCTTGGACCTGATCGGCAAGGATGCCGAGCTGCTCGATGCCTACCTGTGGTGGAATTTCGATATGGGCGAGATGCCGGGTCAGCTCCGCGTCGGCGATCAGGTGCTGAGCTGGGGGGAGAGCACCTTCATTCAGAACGGAATCAACGTGATCAATCCGTTCGACGTTAGCAAATTGCGTGTCCCGGGGGCCGAGCTCAAGGAAGGTCTGGTGCCGGTCGGCATGCTGTCTGCGTCGCTAAGTCCGACTGAGAACCTGACTTTTGAAGCCTTCTACCAGTACGACTGGGAAAAGGTGGAGATCGATCCGCCTGGTTCCTATTGGAGCACCAATGACTTTGCCGGGCCTGGGGGCGACAAGGTGATGCTCGGTTTCGGCGATGTCCATGATATGGGGAACACTCCTGCAGAAGGGACTTTTCTGGGAGTGCCGAGAGCCGCAGATGTCTATGCCGATGATGATGGGCAGTACGGGGTTGCTATGCGTCTGTATGTGCCCGGGCTTAACGATACCGAGTTCGGCTTTTATTTTATGAACTACCACAGTCGCCTGCCGGTGATCAGCTCCTGGACAGGAGATGCGACGGGTCTGAATAATGCCGGTATCGTCAAAAGCGCAGTAGCTCCAGCCATTGTTTCTACGTATCTTACTTCCGGGGGTACGGCAAGTTTAGTGGACATGGTCACCGCCGGGATAACCCAGGGAATGATTGCAGGTGGGGAGGTTTCGCAACTCCAAGCCGGGGCCATTTCAAAAGCGATTCTCGACCTAAGCCAAGTTCCGGGAATCGATATGACACGAGCCCTGACGGATTCGACTTATCCGTACAACCCACTGTTTGTGAAAGCCGTTACTGCAGCTGTGACCGACGCTTTTGCAAAAACCGCCAAATATCAGATTGAATACCCCGAAGACATTCAGATGTTCGGATTGAGTTTCAATACGGTGCTGCCCGATTCCGGAGTTGCCTTGCAGGGTGAAATCTCTCATCGCCAAGACGTCCCCTTACAGATCGATGACCTGGAGTTGCTGCTGGCGACACTTGAGCCGCTAGCTATCGCCAATGCCGGGATGGTCTTTGAGGGCTATTCACAATACGATCATGCCGTTTCTCCCACAGAGATCGTTATCAATGGCGGTTCTGTCTACATCCCTGGATATAAAGAACTTGATGTTACACAACTTCAGACAACGGCAACGAAACTGTTTGGCCCCACTTTTGGGGCGGACCAGCTTACGGTGGTCGGTGAGGCAGGGTTGACTTACGTCCATGGTATGCCCAGCAAAGATGAGTTGAGGTTTGACGGGCCCGGGACTCCAGTTTCCGGGAACCCTGACCACGCCAACCCGAACTGGCCCGCACCATTTCCAAACAGCCTTGCTGCTCACGCAAATAAGCCGTCCGAGCCAGCCGGGGCCTTCGCTGACGATACCTCCTGGGGGTATCGCCTGGTCGCCAAGCTCGATTTCAACGATGCCATCGGTGCAGTGACTCTCTCGCCGCGGATTGCCTGGGCCCATGACGTCGATGGCACCTCGCCGGGGCCTGGGGGCAACTTTGTCGAGCACCGCAGGGCGGTGACCCTGGGACTTGGCGCCAGCTACCAGAGTACCTGGTCGGCCGACCTGAGCTACACCGACTTCTTCGGGGCCGGACGCTATAATCTGGTCAATGACCGCGATTTTCTGGCCTTCAACGTTAAGTATTCCTTCTGATCCGGGAGGAGGGAGAGAGATGAATATGCTGAAATCCAAGACCGCGA
Source organism: Desulfuromonas sp. (assembly GCA_002869725.1). Lineage (GTDB taxonomy): Bacteria > Desulfobacterota > Desulfuromonadia > Desulfuromonadales > BM103 > BM103. Next base: position 11,131 of record PKTY01000191.1, read on the forward strand.
TAATCCTGCTGGCGGGGCTGTTGTTTGCCGGGTCGGCGTCCGCTGCCGTTTCGGTCGAGCAGGCCGACCGGTTGGGTAAGGATCTTACCCCCATGGGGGCGATAAAGGCAGGTAATGCCGATGGCACCATTCCAGCCTGGGATGGGGGGATCACTTCACCTCCGGCCGGGTACCAGAAAGGGATGCATCATCCTGATCCCTACGCAGCGGACAAGGTCCTGTTTACGATTACGACAGAGAACATGGGCCAGTATGCCGACAAGCTGACTGCGGGTCAGCAGGAGATGCTCAAGGCTTACCCGTCCTACACGATGAACATCTATCCGACCCATCGCAGCGCCTCGGCACCCCAGCGCATCTACGATGCTACCAAGGCCCTGGCCACCAAGTCTCAGTTAGTCGAGGGGGGCAATGGTGTGGTTGGCGGTGTCAACGGTATCCCCTTCCCGGTTCCGCAAAGCGGCATCGAGGCCATCTGGAATCACATCCTGCGTTGGCGCGGGGATGCCTTCGATCGCAATTTCGGGGTTGCACCGATGACCCGTGGCGGCGATTACACCATGGTGGAGTTTAACGAAAAGGGGGACTTTCGTTACAGCCAGCAAGGGATGACCGAAGAGAAGCTGGAGAATGTCATTGCCATGTTCAAGCAGGAGATTTTCGCCCCGGCCCGTGTCGCCGGCCGCATTCTGCTGGTCCATGAAACCCTCGATCAGAACAAGGAAAATCGTCGCGCCTGGTTGTACAACCCGGGCCAGCGCCGGGTGCGTCGGGCGCCGAACGTCGCCTTCGACAATCCGAAAGAAGGGGGGGACGGCCTGACCACCAGCGATACCGTCGATATGTACAACGGCAGCCCTGAGCGCTATGATTGGAAACTGGTTGGCAAGAAGGAACTCTACGTCCCCTATAACAGCTACCTGCTGCACAGTGACCGGCTCAAGTACAAGGATATCCTCACTCCCCTGCACCTCAACCCGGACTACCTGCGATACGAACTGCACCGGGTTTGGGTGGTCGAAGCAACCCTCAAGGAAGGGATGCGCCACATTTACAAGAAGCGCACCTTCTATCTCGACGAGGACTCCTGGCAGATCCTGGCCATGGACCAGTATGACAGCCATGACCAGTTGTGGAGGGGGTCTGAAGGTCACTGCATCAACTACTACGAGGTGCCGACCTTCTGGTCGACCGTCGAGGCTCACTACGACCTGCAGTCCGGCCGCTATATTGCCATCAACCTTAATAACGAGCATTCGATGTATAATTTCGATGTGAGTTTCGATGCGAAGGAGTTCACGGCGTCAGATTTGCGTCGTTCCGGGAAACGCTGACCGTTGTGGGTCAATAGAGCAAACGGCCGGGTATCTTCCTCTCCCGGCCGTTTGTGTTGCGACATGACCTGAACAAAGGGTGGCCAGCTTGACTCTCGATTTGACAATACAACCCGTTAGGCTTGTTATCATCGTCCTGGCGTTCTGGCTGTTGTTGCCAAGTTCTCTGATGGCAACGGAGAGCGAGACGATGCCCCTGGCCGACCAGTCTCTGCTGCTCGACGGGCAAGTGGTTGGGGATAGAGTGGTGGTGGTCGGCGAACGCGGTCATATCCTGCTCTCCGACGACAATGGACGCAGTTGGGCGCAGCAGAGTGTACCGACCCGGGCGACCCTGACCAGTGTTGCCTTTGTCGATGACAAGAGAGGCTGGGCTGCCGGACACGATGCCGTGATTCTTGGGACCAGCGACGGAGGGGTCAGCTGGGAACTGCTCTATAGTGACCCGGATGATGAACGCCCGATCCTCGACCTCTGGTTTCACGATTCGCGTTGTGGCTACGCGGTTGGGGCTTACGGTCTGTTCCTGGGGACAACCGACGGGGGGCGCAGTTGGTCCAGTTTACCCTTCACTCCGGCGATTCTGACCGGGGATGACGCCGTTCTCTGGGACGAAGAAGAGGAAGCGTTTTCCGAGGTCGATTTTCATCTCAACCAGATCAGTGCTACGCCAGAAGGTCGCCTTTACATTGCCGCCGAGTCCGGCCATCTCTACCGTTCCGATGATGCTGCCCGTTCTTGGGTCAGCCTCCCCACTCCCTACCAGGGGTCCTTCTATGGAAGTCTCCCTTTGGGCCGTTCCGACCTCATCCTCTATGGCCTGCGTGGTCATCTGTTTCGTTCCAACGACGCCGGAGTAAGTTGGCGTGAGTTTTCTACCGATAGTCAGGACACCCTCAATGACGGGGTCGTTCTGCGTGATGGGCGGATTGTCCTGGCCGGCCTGGCCGGAGCCTTGCTGGTCAGCGGCGATCAGGGCCAGAGCTTCAGGTCGCGCTCCCGTCCCGACCGGTTGGGGATCGCCAGAATCCTCGAAATGAGCGACGGAGCCCTTCTGCTGGTCGGCGAACAGGGGGTAAACAGAGTTGTACTGACATCTGAAGGTGAGGAGGGCGGCCGATGATTTCAGCACTGCTGGAACGACTGGAAGGCCTCCTTTTTGCCTGCCGCCCCTTGATCGTTGTCCTGTTTGTCGCCCTGACTCTGGTTTTCGGATACGGTCTGACCCGACTGCATGTCGATGCCGGGTTTACCAAATATCTGCCGCTCCAGCACGACTACATGCAGACCTTTGTCGAGTATCGCGACCAGTTCGGCGGCGCCAATCGGGTGCTGGTGGCGCTGCGCGCGACTGATGGAAATATGTTTTCCGCCGAGTTTTTCGAGGCACTACGGCTGGCAACCGACGATGTTTTTTTTATCCCCGGGGTCGACCGCAGCCGGGTCAGTTCGCTGTTTACTCCTAATGTTCGCTTTACCGAGGTGGTCGAAGACGGCATCGCCGGCGGCAACGTGGTCCCTGCCGACTTTCAGGCAACCCCCGACGGGCTGGAGCAGGTTCGCAACAATATCCTCAAGTCGGGGATTGTCGGACGGTTGGTGGCCAACGATTTCTCCGGGGCGATCATCAGTGCCGAACTGATTGAAACCGACCCTCAGACCGGCGAAAAGGTCGACCTGGTTGAGGTCGGCAACCGCCTCGAGCAGTTGCGTGACAGGTTCGAGAACGAACGCACCGATGTCCATATTATCGGCTACGCCAAGGTGATCTCCGATATCGCCAATGGCGCCAAGCGTGTCGTCTTGTTTTTTGTCCTGAGCTTTTTCGTCACCGGCCTTTTGGTCTACCTCTTCACTCGCTCCCACCGTATCACGACCCTGGCTTTGGTCTGCTCCCTGATCGCTGTCATCTGGCAGTTGGGGGCTTTGAGCTACCTTGGATTCGGCATCGATCCGATGGGTATCCTGGTGCCGTTTCTGATCTTTGCCATCGCGGTCAGTCACGGGGTGCAGATGATTACCGCCAATCGCGCCGAGGTCTTTGGTGGCTGCGACAGTCTGACGGCGGCTCGTCGCAGCTTTCGGGCTCTCGCCCTGCCGGGAGGGGTCGCCCTGCTCTCCGACACCATCGGCTTCATCACGATCATGCTGATCGACATCGAGGTGATTCAGCAGATGGCGGTGGCTGCCAGCCTCGGAGTGGCGACGATCATCTTCACCAACCTTATTTTACTGCCGATTCTCCTTTCCTATGTCGGTTTCCCGGCGGACTACCGGCAGCGACTGCATGTCAGGATCGAACGGATGGATCGTTTCTGGATGCGAGTCTCGTTGATTGCCAAGCCCTGGCCAGCTGCTGTTCTGATCCTGCTCTGCGTCGGACTGTTCTGGTTTGGGGCACAGCACGGCAGCGAGATCAAAATCGGCGACTTGCACCAAGGGGTTCCCGAACTGCGTCCGGAGTCTCGTTACAATCGCGACAGCAAGGCCATTACCGAGCATTTCTCCATCGGCGTCGATATTCTCAATGTGATTGCCGAAACCGTCCCCGACGGTTGCATTGAGTACGATGTCATGGAGACCATCGACCGTTTCGCCTGGCACCTGCGGAATACCGAGGGTGTTCAGTCGATCATCTCCTTGCCCGGGATTGCCAAGCTGATCAACGCGGGATGGAGCGAGGGGTCCTTGAAATGGCGGGTTCTGCCGCGCAACCAGCAGGTTCTGGTCGAGGCGGTCCAGTACATTCCGACCAGCAGCGGACTGCTCAATGCTGACTGCTCGGTAATGCCGGTGATGATCTTCACCAGTGACCATCGGGCCGAGACTATTACCAGAGTGACCGATGTGGTCAAGGATTATCAGGCCAAAAACGGCTCACAGCGAATCAAGTTCAGGCTGGCAACCGGCAACGTCGGGGTGATGGCCGCAACCAACGAGGAAGTGTCGGCTTCGCAGTTTCCGATCATGGTCTACGTCTTTGCTGCAATCGTCACCCTCTGCCTGCTGACCTTCCGTTCCCTGCGCGCTACCCTAGCGATCACCATTCCCCTCGGGCTGGTCTCGCTGCTCGCCTATGCCCTGATGGCCTGGCTGGAGATCGGTCTCAAAGTCTCGACCCTGCCGGTGGTCGCTTTGGGCGTCGGCATCGGGGTCGATTACGGCATCTATATCTACAGCCGCTTCCAGGGCCACCTCGACGAGGGGATGACCATCTACCAAGCCTACCACGAGACCCTCAAGGTGACCGGCAGCGGGGTGCTGGTCACCGGCACAACTCTGGCGGTGGGAACTGCCACCTGGATCTTTTCCCCCCTGCAGTTTCAGGCCGACATGGGGCTTTTGCTCACCTTCATGTTTTTGGTCAACATGCTCGGCGCCCTGCTGTTGCTGCCGGCCCTGGCCAGCTGGTTGCTGCGGCTGCGCCGGAGGTAGGGAAGAAGTCGTTCCCCCTCTGTTGGTGTCAAATGAAACAGCCCACCGGGAATCCGGTGGGCTGTTTTGCCGCTGATATCGCAACAAATATGAGCTCAGAGCTCCTTGAACGCCTTGGCGGCCGCCGCGATGGTTTGGTCGAGGTCGGCGGTGGAATGGGCGATGCTCATGAAACCGGCTTCGTATTGGGACGGAGCGAGATTGATCCCCAGTTCGAGCATGGCGCGGAAGAAACGGGCGAAAATCTGCGGAGTTTCCGGCTTGACATCGGCGAAGTTGAATACCTCCTCAGCCTGGAAATAGGTGCAGAACATGCCGCCGACCCGTTGCAGCGAAGTCGGGATTCCGGCAGCCTCAGCAGCCTCGGTCAACCCTTTGCAGAGGTAGGTACTCTTCTCCTCGATCTGCTGGTAGAAACCCTCTTGCTTGAGGAGGGTCAGGGTGGCGATTCCGGCCGCCATGGCCAGCGGGTTGCCGGAGAGGGTGCCGGCCTGGTAGACGCCGCCAACCGGGGAGAGGTTTTGCATGATTTCACGCTTGCCGCCAAAAGCGCCAACCGGTAGTCCGCCGCCGATGATTTTGCCGAGACAGACCAGGTCGCCACGCACGCCGAACCGCTCTTGGGCACCGCCGTAAGCGACCCGGAACCCGGTCATGACCTCATCGATGATTAGCACGATTTCTTCGCTGTCACAGAGACTGCGCAAGCCCTCAAGGAAGCCGGGTCTGGGGGCGACACACCCCATGTTGCCGGCAATCGGTTCGAGAATGATGCAGGCGACTTCTCCCTTGTTGGCTGCGATCAACGTCTTGACTTCGTCGAGGTCGTTATAGGTTGCGGTCAGGGTGTGCTTGGCGAAATCAGCGGGGACACCCGGCGAAGTTGGTACTCCGAAAGTCGCCAGGCCGCTACCGGCCTTGACCAGCAGAGAATCGGCATGGCCGTGGTAACAGCCGTCAAATTTGAGGATCTTGTCGCGGCCGGTGTAGCCGCGGGCCAGGCGGATAGCGCTCATGGTCGCCTCGGTCCCCGAAGAGACCATGCGCACCATCTCGATGTTAGGATAGGCTTCACAGACCATCTCCGCCAGGGTGATCTCACGCTCGGTGGGCGCGCCGAATGAGCATCCGCTTGCCGCTGCCTGCTGGATGGCTTCGACAACTTTGGGATGACAGTGGCCGAGAATCATCGGTCCCCAGGAGCCGACGTAGTCGATGTAGCCGTTACCGTCGGCGTCGAAGATTTGCGAGCCGGCAGCGCGACTGATGAACAGCGGGTCACATCCGACCGACTTGAAGGCTCGGACCGGGCTGTTGACCCCGCCTGGAATCACATTCTGTGCTTTGTGAAAGAGTGATGCCGAAGTCTGTTGGTTCATGATGTCCTCTCAAGCAGGCTTAGAGTGTCAATTTATTGCTGGATGCAGAGAGGGGTGCCTCTGCTGCGCTGTCGCAGTGTTAAGGATCTCGTCTGTTAACATGTCCACTGCAGGCTGTCAAGCTAGGGGTTTCGGACATTTTTAGTTTCGCTAAAAAATTACCGGGTCAAGGCTGATGCAATGGTTTAGAGTCAATATCCTTTTCTTTAAAGATATTTTATAAAAAATGGGCTTGTCAGTCTCTGCAAAATTATAGTCATATAAAAATATCTCATCGCAAAGAGTTTGACATGCACGAAAAGACTGGTTTAAAGTTATTGGTCAGACCAATTGTGAGGCGAGGTGTATGGCTGATCTGTTTATCATCTTGGTGGGTGCGATTTTCGTCAATAACTTCGTGTTGGCGCGCTTTCTTGGAATCTGCCCATTCCTGGGTGTTTCCAAGAAAGTCGAAACCGCTCTCGGCATGGGGATGGCTGTGACCTTTGTCATGACCGTGGCGACAGTTGTGACCTGGTTTCTGCAGTATTTTGTGCTGATCCCCTTTGGGATTGAGTACCTGCAGACGATCGCTTTTATCTTGGTGATCGCCTCCCTGGTTCAACTGGTGGAAATGGTGGTGCAGAAAGTCAGTCCGGTGCTCTACCAGTCGCTCGGAATTTTTCTCCCTCTGATTACCACCAACTGTGCGGTTCTCGGCCTGGCTGTACTCAGCATCCAGAAGGAATACACCTTCTTGGAAGGGGTAGTGTTCGCCATTGGAGCTGCGCTGGGATTTACCCTGGCCCTTGTTCTCTTTGCCGGCCTGCGAGAGCGGTTGGAGCTTTGCCCGGTTCCGGAGAGTTTCCGTGGTGCGGCCATCGCTCTGGTTACCGCCGGGCTTCTTTCTCTAGCTTTTATGGGGTTTGCAGGGTTGGTCAAAGGGTGAGACCTGACATCTGCCTGTTCCGTTGACATGTTGATATCAAGAAGATGAGAGTCTGATCATGCTTGCCTCCGTTTTAAGTCTGGCCGGGATTGGCCTGACAGCAGCTATTGCCCTTGGGGTAGCGGCCAGGAAGTTCGCCGTTGAAGTCGACCCCAGGGAATTGGCAATCCTTGAAGCTTTGCCCGGGGCCAACTGCGGCGCCTGTGGTTTTCCAGGGTGTGCCGGTTATGCCAAAGCGTTGGTGGCCGGCAAGATCGATCCGAACCAGTGCCCGCCGGGGGGGGCGGAAACTGTTGCGGTGCTGGCCAGGATTCTCGGGGTTGAGGCGGTCTCCAGTCTCCCTGAAGTCGCGGTGGTGGTCTGTCAGGGAGACCGTCGGCATGCAAAGGACAGGTACCACTATTTGGGGCTGCAGGACTGTTCCGCCGCGCAGAAAGTTGCCGGTGGGCCAAAGCTCTGTCCGGCCGGTTGTCTAGGCCTTGGCTCCTGCGAGCGGGTCTGCCCGTTTGGTGCGATCGAGATGACCGCTGGGGGGTTGGCTGTAATCAGCCGGGGAAAGTGCACCGGTTGTCGTAAATGTGTAGCCGTCTGTCCGCGTCAAGTGATTCGTATGACTCCAGCCGATGCCGAAGTTCATGTGTTATGCAACAGTCATGACAAGGGCGCCATGGTTCGTAAATATTGTGAGATTGGTTGCATTGCCTGCCACATCTGCAAGAAGACTGTTCCAGAGGCTTACCGGGTGGAAAATTTTCTGGCCGTGGTCGAGTACGACAATAACCGTCGTGCCAGCGATGCCGTCGGCAAATGTCCTACGCATTGCATTCGCGATTTTGACCAAGGATATCCGGCCGGGAGCTCCTTCGGACCCGCTGGGCTCGAAGACCCGGCGGCCTGACCCTTTATTGTAAAGAGACATTATGAAGCTCAAGACCTTTGCCGGTGGGCTCCACCCTCCAGACAATAAGGAATGGACCGCTCACAAGTCGATTGAGACTTGCCCCTTGCCAGAAGAGCTGGTCGTGGCGATGTCTCAGCACATCGGAGCTCCTGCGGTCCCTTGCGTCGAAGTGGGACAGAGGGTCTTGCGCGGTGAGATGATTGGGGCGCCCAAAGGTTTTGTGTCGGTACCGGTTCATGCTCCGACGTCCGGTGAGGTGGTCGCAATTGAGCCGCGTCCACATCCCATGGGGAGTCCGTTGCCGGCAGTCGTGATCCGCGCTGATGGCGAGGACTGTTGGTGTGAAAGTCTTGCCGGCACTGAATCTGACGAGCTTGAACCGGAAGATATCGTCGAAAGGATACGTCTGGCTGGTGTGGTCGGGATGGGCGGAGCGACCTTCCCGACCCATGTCAAGCTGACTCCTCCTGTGGATAAGCCGATTGACACCCTTGTCCTCAACGGTGTGGAGTGTGAACCTTACCTGACTGCCGATCACCGGCTGATGCTCGAACAGCAGCAGCGGTTGCTGCAAGGGATCAGTTTGATACGGCGCGCCCTTGGGGTGAAGCGCGCGGTTATAGGGATCGAGGCGAACAAGCCGGATGCGATTACCCAACTTACCGCCCTCGGTCGCGACGTGGGTGTCGAGGTCGAGCCGTTGGCGGTCAAATACCCGCAAGGGGCTGAGAAGCAGCTGATCCAGGTGGTGACCGGTCGCCAGGTCCCCTCCGGGGGGCTGCCGATGGATGTCGGTGTCGTGGTGCAGAATGTCGCCACAGCCGTGGCGGTTGCCGACGCTGTCATCTCGGGCAGACCATTAATCGAGCGGGTCTGTACGGTAACGGGAGCCGCTGTTGGCGAGCCGAAGAATCTGCTGATACGGATCGGTACGCCATTGAGGCATATAATCGACTTCTGTGGGGGCTTGGTTGAAGAGCCTGGCAAGGTTGTTCTTGGAGGGCCGATGATGGGTTTTGCCCAGGCCGACCTCGACCTCCCTGCCTTGCGTGGTACCTCGGGGCTGTTGCTGTTGTCGAAAGCTCAGGTCAATTTGCGGCCCGAGAGTCCCTGCATCCGCTGTGCCCGCTGTGTCGGGGCCTGCCCAATGAACCTGCTTCCGACCACGATCTCGGCCTACGGACGGAACGGACTCCTCGCCGAGGCGGAAGAATACCGAGCCCTCGACTGCATTGAATGTGGCTGCTGCAGCTATACCTGTCCAGCGTGCATCTCTTTGGTCCAGGCCATTCGTCAGGCAAAAGCCGCGATTTTGGCCAGCAAGCGCAACAAGGTCTGAACAGTGCTCTATCTTTCCTCGTCCCCACATATTCATCATGGAGAGACCGTCAGCCAGATCATGCGGGCGGTCATTTACAGTCTGTTGCCGGCCTGCATGGTGGCAGTCTATTTCTTCGGGCTGCCGGCTCTTCAGGTTTTGATTGTTGCGGTCGGTGGGTGCGTGGTGACCGAACAAGCTTGCCAACGGCTGCTCGGCAAGCCTTCGACTGTCGCTGACGGCAGTGCTGTACTCACCGGGATTCTTCTGGCGCTCAATCTTCCGCCGACAGCTCCCTGGTGGATGACCCTGATCGGTGCGGTGGTGGCGATTGCCATCGGCAAGCAGGTTTTCGGTGGCCTAGGTGCCAATCCTTTCAACCCGGCCCTGGTCGCTAGGGTGGTTTTGTTGATCTCTTTCCCGGTGCAGATGACGACCTGGTCGGCGCCAGCTCCCCTTGGTTCTGGGCTGGATCTGGTGACTATGGCGACTCCGCTGGGTGAATGGAAGAACAGCGTGATGTTGACTGGGAAGTTGCCTGATTCGATGGCAGCTGGGACCCTCGATTATTTTCTGGGAGACATGGCGGGTTGCATCGGCGAGGTTTCGGCCCTGGCCCTGCTGCTGGGTGCTGTCTGGCTGTTCTGGAAAAAAATTCTGACGTGGCAGATTCCCGTGGCCTACATCGGCACCGTGGTTCTGCTTGGCGGCCTTTTTTGGCTGATTGATCCCGCCAAATATCCGGACCCTCTTTTTCATCTGCTGACTGGCGGGCTGGTTCTCGGGGCCTTCTATATGGCGACCGACATGGTCACCACGCCGGTGTCGTCACATGGTATGCTGCTGTTTGGGGTCGGCTGTGGAGTGCTGACCGTGCTGATCCGTCTGTTTGGCGGCTACCCGGAAGGGGTTTCGTTTGCCATTCTGTTGATGAATGCAGCGACGCCCCTGATCGACCGTTACCTTAGGCCGCGCCCGTTTGGTGTTGCGCAACGCAGGGTGGAGTCATGAGCAACATTCTTCGCCTTGTGTTGACCTTGACCCTGGTCGCTTCCGGTGCCGGTCTGATCCTCTCGCTGGTTGAGGGGGTGACGCGCGAGCCGATTGCCGAGCAGCGCCGGCAGGAGATGTTGCGTGCCCTCAAGGCTGTGTTGCCGCCTGCCGATAACGCAGTCGATACTGACACCATTGAATTAAAGACCGGTCAGGACAGGCGGGGTCGTGATCAGTGGCGGACCTTCTATCGTGGCAGGTCTGGGGAAAATTTGTCCGGAATTGCTTTCCAGGTGACCGCACCCGATGGTTACAGCGGCGAGATCGTCATTATGGTCGGTGTCGATCCAGAGGGGCGGGTAACGGGTATCGAGATTTTACGTCATGCCGAAACGCCCGGCTTGGGTGACAAGATCACGCTGCCCTGGTTCAAGGCCCTGTTCGTCGGCAAAAGCCTCGACAATGCCGACTGGCGAGTGAAGAAAGATGGTGGCGAGTTCGACCAGATCACCGGTGCCACGATTTCGCCGCGAGCCGTAGTCGGTGCTGTACACAAGGGGTTGGAGTTCTTCCGCGATCATCAACATGAGGTCGTGTCTGGCGACGGAGGTGGCTGATCATGAGCCTGTTTGGGGAGTTTCGCAAAGGGTTTTGGCGTGACAATGCTGTGTTTCGCCTGTTGCTCGGCCTTTGTCCGGCTCTGGCGGTGACAACCAGCGCTAAAAACGGGCTGGGTATGGGGTTAGCCACCACCTTTGTGCTGGTCTGTTCGAATATCGTTGTTTCGGTGTTGCGCCGAGTTATTCCGCCCCAGGTACGCATCCCCTGTTACATCGTCATCATCGCATCTTTTGTGACGGTGGTCCAACTCTGCATGGAGGCATATTTCTACCAGCTCTACCAGGCCCTGGGAATCTTCATTCCTCTGATTGTCGTTAACTGTTTGATCCTCGGCCGTGCAGAAGCGTTTGCTTCAAAGAACCCCATTTTGCCGGCGGCTATCGACGGTATGGGGATGGGGCTCGGCTTCGCTGTGGCTCTTTTGGTTTTGGGCGCGGTGCGAGAGATTCTCGGCTCGGGCAGCCTGCTGGGGATTGTCCTGTTTGGCGCTGAATATCAGCCGCTACTGCTGATGGTCCTGCCTCCAGGGGCCTTTATTGCCATGGGGCTGCTTTTGGCGGTGATGAATCGCATCGATGCACGGCATCGCTAGGGAATTGCCCTCAGTCAGAAGTGGATTCTTTCGTGGTCTACTAGGGATTAATTTCCTCTAAAATCGTTACTTTTCGGCTCTTTTCGAGTAAGACTTCAAATGCCCCCCCGTTTTTCTAACTCCCTGTAAAAACAACGTTTATGCTATTTTGATGTGCATACAGTATACTGTATTTTTTGCTTGACAATGACATGTATATGTCCTAACTTGCTGTCGGCCAAAGCGCCGAAACCACTGGAATTGTGGCCACTTTCAGCTAGGCCTGTATGGGCGGGAGGATCATTTCAATGCTGGATATCTATCTACCGATTCTTACCTTGATTGTCATTGCGCTGGCTTTCGCGGTCGGCTCGACCGTTTTCTCGCGCCTGGTCGGCCAGAAGAGGCCTTCCGAGGTGAAGCTGGCTCCTTATGAGTGTGGAATGCCTCCGGTCGGTTCCGCTCGTGAGCGGTTCTCGGTCAAGTTCTACATTATCGCCATGCTCTTTATCGTGTTCGACATCGAGGTGGTTTTCATGTACCCCTGGGCGGTCATGTTCAAGAAGCTTGGCCTGTTCGGCTTCATTGAGATGAGTGTCTTTATTCTGATTCTTCTCGTCGGTTACGTATATGTCTGGAAAAAAGGAGCTTTGGAATGGGAGTAGACGCAGCCACCAAGGCCGAGGTGCTCGGCGACAACATTATCACCACGTCTCTCGACAAGCTGGTTAACTGGTCGCGGTCAAGTTCGCTTTGGCCGATGACCTTCGGTCTTGCCTGCTGTGCGATCGAGATGATGGCGACCGGTGCCGCACGCTTTGACTTGGACCGCTTCGGTGTCCTGTTTCGTGCTTCGCCGCGCCAGGCCGACTTGATCGTTATTGCTGGAACGGTGACCAAGAAGATGCTGCCGGTGATCAAGACGGTTTACGAGCAGATGCCAGAGCCGCGCTATGTGATTGCGATGGGTGCCTGTGCCTGTTCGGGTGGAGTTTTCGATACGTATAGTACAGTGCAGGGGGTTGATGAGGTGCTCCCGGTTGATGTCTATATTCCCGGTTGCCCGCCGCGTCCTGAAGGTCTTCTCTATGGGCTGATGAAGCTGCAGGAGAAGATTTCCAAAGAGCGCAACAGTTTCGGTGCGGCAATTGGTGTCGGTGAGCGGATCAGCGGCGTCTGATCTCATTCATAACGGGTCGAAGATGCTTCGCCCAGACTTAACAGGATGCTAACGCTATGAGTTTACAGGCTGTTGTGGACAAACTGAAGGCCAGGTTCGGTGAAGTAGTGCTGGATGAGCGGGAATTCCGCGGCGAGGTCACGGTGACCGTCAAGGCTGAGGAGATTGTTGCGGTCTGCAGCTACCTCAAGGGTGAGCTGGGGTTCAACTTTCTGACCGACCTGTGTGGCGTCGATTACCTCGGCAAGTCGCCGCGCTTCATGGTTGTTTACCAATTGTACAGCATCGGTGAACATTTGCGCCTGCGGGTTAAGGCTCCGGTAGAAGAGAGCAATGCTCGTATTGACACCGTGAGCGGGGTTTGGGCCACGGCAAACTGGCTGGAGCGTGAGTGTTACGACCTGATGGGAATTGTTTTCAATAACCACCCGGACCCGCGTCGCATTCTGATGCCCGACGACTGGGAAGGACATCCGCTGCGCAAGGACTACCCTGTGCAGGGGCCGGATCGTGAGCCTTATCAGGGGCGTTTGCTGTAATTCTACAGACTCAATACCGTTTGGCAAATAGAGACGAGGCAGAGATATGGCGAATACAGAAACCATGACCATCAATATGGGCCCCCAGCATCCGTCAACGCACGGGGTGTTTCGGTTGGTTCTTGAGCTGGATGGCGAGGTCATTAAAAAGGCGACCCCGCATATTGGCTTTTTGCACCGTGGAATTGAAAAGCTCTCCGAGCATCGGACCTACCATCAGGTTC
>PKTY01000175.1 GCA_002869725.1 Desulfuromonas sp.
ACCTTACGGTATGACATCCCCAACTCCCGGGATGCGGCATTTATTGAGCCGTAGCGATGGATAGCGGACAGTATTCTATAACGACCGTCCCCGAGAAAAGGCTTTCCGTCAACCTTCAGCCAGATTTTGCTACGGACTTGAAATTCGATCATGACAGATAGCGCTCGATAATCAGGTCGCAAAGTCCGGTTGCATCGTTAATGTCGTAAAGGGGGACATCGATCTCCAACGGACTGTCCGAGGCAACTGCAATCAAGGTCTCGTCGTACTCTTCTTCGCGACAAAGCAATTCCTGGCTTCTTTCTCTGCGGTGTACCTCTATTTTTGGCATTGCATTTCTCTTGAAACCTTCTGTGAGCACGACATCCACATCTTGACAATAACCGTTTACACTCTCCGCAAGGGTGGGCTCTATGTCACTTGTGTATTTTTTGACCAGGGCAAGTTTCTCTGGCGAGGTAATCAACATGGTGTCGGCACCTGCTTGTGTTAGACGCCAGGAATCCTTCCCCTCGTGGTCAATGTCGAACCGATGGGCATCATGTTTGATCACACCAACCTTGTAGCCACGGTTTTTCATTTCAGCAATCAGTTTTTCAAGCAAGGTTGTTTTCCCGGTACCGCTTTTGGCAACGATTGAGNCGATTGAGACGACAGGGGGGATCATGATTGTCCTTTCTTCAACTGATGCAACTGCTCCGGTGTATTGACGTTCAAAAGGCTGCGCTCCCAGTTGTTCGGCAGGCTCAACCAGTCCAGGTAATGCACATTGATTTTCGGATAAAAGTCATAAATTCGAAATTCGTTGTTACTTAACATTGCTTTCATATAAGGCAGGCATGATTTTCTGTAGAGAGCGAAGACCGGTTCATAGCCACCGGGTGTTCTGGGGACAACTGCATCAAATCCATTGCGCATGGAAATGAGTAGCTTGATGATCTCCGTATCCGGGTAAGGCATGTCACAAGGAGCTACAAACATCCAGTCTGTCTGGATATGCTCAAGGACTGTATAAAGGCCACCCAGTGCGCTACCTGGGTAGAGGTCAGGTATAGCAGGGATTCCTTCGTCAGCGATGTCGGGTCTGTCTCCGGCAATGATAATTGTTGAGAAAAGCTCGCGTAGTAAATTAAGAGTTTTAAGGTAGAGTGGCTCGCCATCAAGCTCGATTAAGGCTTTATCGTGGCCCATTCGACGGCTCTTCCCGCCAGCGAGTAAGACGCCCGTGATTTCCATATTTTTAGCGCTGTGCGAATTCTGCATAACGATTGTGATTATAAATGGTTACGGTAAACTTGCAAGGCTGATTGTTGAAACTTAATAAATAGCAAGATTGCTTTTGAAAAATTGACCTGAGTCAAAAGGTTTAAAGGTTGAGTAGATTAACATGTTTTATATTTTACCCTTATTGCTTTGCTGTTGATGTCGGTTGATCGGGTTTTTAAGGCAGCAATGTTGCCTCCCATTAACTTTATAAACATTTCTAACCGATAAAAGGAGGTAGCTTATGCCTGTCAGTGGACTTGTCATTCAGGTCGATCCAGCCCAACGAAACACAATCATTTCTACCCTAACCAACTTTGACAATGTTGAGTTGACCGAAACCCCAGAAGGGGAGCCTTTGGTTGTTGTGCTTGACGTTGCAACAATGAGGGAAGAAGAAGCTTTATTTAAAGAGATCAATGATATACCGGGGGTTCACAACGTAACCCTTAGCTACCATAACTTTGAAGATATCGCTGAAGATCAAGTTAACTAACTGTTCACACAAGTAAATAGGGGAGGAGTTATGGACATCAGGAGACGCGAATTTATTAAAGGGGCTGCTGCTGCCGCTGCCCTGACAGCAGCCGGCTTGCCGGTGAATGCTATGCTTGCAAGCCAAGCGGAAGCTGCCAACCAAAGCATCAGTTGGGATAAGGCCCCTTGTCGTTTTTGCGGGACAGGTTGTGGTGTGCTAGTCGGTGTCAAAAATGGCAAGGTTGTTGCGACCAAGGGTGATGCAGAAGCGCCTGTAAATAAGGGTCTGAACTGTATCAAGGGCTACTTTCTGGCCAAGATCATGTATGGCAAAGACCGTCTCACTATGCCTCTGCTGCGCAAGGGCGACAAGTTTGTCGAAGTTTCCTGGGATCAGGCACTCGATAAGATCGCCAGCGAGATGCAGAAAGTCATCAAAGAGAGTGGTCCCCAGGCAATCGGTATGTTCGGTTCTGGTCAGTGGACAGTTCATGAAGGCTACGTAGCGGCAAAGTTCATGAAAGCCGGCGTCGGTAGCAACAGCATCGACCCAAATGCCCGCTTCTGCATGGCGAGTGCCGTTGCCGCATTTATGAAAACCTTTGGCTCTGACGAGCCGATGGGCAACTACGATGACCTTGATCTTGGTGATACTTTTTTTCTGTGGGGTGCCAACATGAGTGAGTGTCACCCGATTCTTTTCTCGCGTATGACAGCGAACCGTATCAAAAACCCGAATGTGAAGATCATCGATTTTGCGACCCGTTACAGTCGCACCTCAAAAGAAGCTGATCATTATGTAGAGTTCCGCCCACAGACCGATCTGGCTCTGGCGAACGGGATTGCTCACGTAATTGTTCGTGACAAGCTCTATGATCAGAAATTTATTGATCAGAACACTATCTTCAAAAAGGCCAAGACCAATATTGGCTATGGCACCGAAGATAATTTCACCTTCAAGGATGAAGAACACGTCATTGATTTTGAAGAATACAAGAAGATGATCAAGGAGTACACGCCACAGAAAGTTGAAGAAATTTCTGGCGTGCCCGCTAAGACTGTCGAAGAGATGGCCTATCTCTATGCTGATCCGAAGCGCAAGGTCTGTTCCTACTGGACAATGGGCTTCAACCAGCATGTTCGTGGGACTTGGGTCAACCAGCTTGTTTATAACATCCACCTGCTGACCGGAAAAATTTCGCAGCCGGGGCAGGGCCCGTTCAGCCTGACCGGCCAGCCATCAGCCTGCGGCACTGCTCGTGAAGTAGGGACATTTGCCCACCGCCTGCCTGCCGATATGGTGGTCATGAATCCCGAGCACCGTAAGATCGCCGGGAAGATCTGGAAAGTCGATCCGGACAGCATTCCGGCCAAGCCTGGCTTCCATGCTACAGAAATGCTGCGAGCACTCGATCGCGGTGATATCAAGTTTATGTGGGTGCAGGTGAACAACCCCTTCCAAGCTGCTCCGAATGTTGACCGCTTCCGTAAAGGTGCGCGTAAGGATGGCCGTTTTGTGGTTGTGTCTGATGCTTACCCGACTCGTTCAACGGAAGTTGCCGACTTGGTTCTGCCTACTGCGATGTGGGTCGAAAAGGAAGGGATGTACGGCAACGCAGAGCGCCGTACCCAGCAGTGGAATAAGATGGCCGATGCTCCCGGAGAGTCTAAAGAAGACCTTTGGCAGGTAATAGAGGTTGCCAAGCGCATGGGCATGGGCAAGCTTTTTGACTTCCCGAAAGACAAGCCCTTGCATGAGGCGATCTTTGAGGAATACCGTCAGTTTACCATTGGAACAGGCAAAGACCTGGCACCATATAGTGAATACAAAAAAGCGCGGGGACTGGTCTGGCCCATTATAAACGGTAAAGAGGTGAAATGGCGCTACAACGAAAAGTATGATCCGATGGTCGAAAAGGGTAAGGGGATTCAGTTCCACAAGGCTAAGAAATACCAGAAACGGGCTGCGATCTATTTCCGCCCATATGAGCCTGCTGCTGAGCCGCCGGATGCCAATTATCCCTTCTGGCTTTGTACTGGTCGTGTTCTCGAACATTGGCACACTGGTACCATGACAGCACGTGTGCCTGAGCTGCACCGCGCAGTGCCAGAGGCCGTCTGTGAACTAAATCCGGAAGATGCTAAGAAACTCGGGATCAAAAACCGTGACAAGATTCGTTTGACAACCCGTCGTGGAACACTTGAATTGCAAGCCAGTGTTGGCGAGCGGGGTGTGCCGGGCAAGGGAAGTGTTTTTGTGCCGTTTTTTGACGAGCATAAGATGATTAACAACCTGACTCTTGATGCCTTCTGTCCGATTTCAAAAGAGCCGGATTACAAGAAGTGTGCAGTAAAAGTTGAGAAGGTATAAAGGATAGAGACTGAGCATGGCAGACAAAGGCAACAATAGTAGCAGTGCAACAATCCCGGTTGGCGTCAAGGCGATGCTGGCCGGTGGTGCTGCCTCTTATTTGCTGCTAAAGGCAGGTAGTGGGTACGCATGGATGTTGCGTCCTCCAGGTGCTATTGCCGAAGGTGTTTTCCTGAAGAAATGCCTTCGCTGTGGTCGATGCGCCCACGTTTGCCCATATGATGCAGTCAAGATGGGAAAGTTAACGGATGGTCTGGCTATAGGCACGCCGGTGATCGTACCACGCGAGACCCCTTGTTACCTGTGTCCAGACCTTCCCTGTGTCAAGTCCTGTCCAAGTGGAGCTCTTGATCCAGAGCTTAAAGACCCCTTAAAAACGAGAATGGGGACGGCTGTAATCACCGAGCGTGAGGAGTGTTTGTCAATCAAAGGACTGCGTTGTGAAGTTTGTTATCGCACCTGTC
>PKTY01000056.1 GCA_002869725.1 Desulfuromonas sp.
GATGTTCAAGTTTCGAAAAGCACAGGTTCTGAAAGAGATGGGGCGGGAAGGGGAGGCGAATGTGTTGCTACAGGCGTTGCGAAAACTCCCCTGGTCGGAATTCTACTACCCATAACCGGGGACACACACGGTGTGTGTCCCCATCAGGGTTCCATCAGCACCCGGAAGCCGAGTTCATGCCGCTTGTCTTCTTCGGCATCCCAGCAGCGGCGAAAGACCGTCATCTCCACCGGGGGCTGGAACCAGGAGCCGCCGCGATTGGCCCGGAACTTACGGCCGCGATGATCCTTGTAGCCGCCGGATGTGCGGGCCGATCCGTTGGTTGGATGCTTTGTGTAGCTTTCGTGCTGGGTGTCGAGGCACCACTCGTAGACATTGCCGATCATGTCGTACAGGCCATAGGGGTTGGCAGTGAATGAGCCAACGGCTGCGGTCTGCTTCCCGTCCCACGGGGTGCCGCAGCCGTTGCAGTTGGCGTTGCTGCGGCCGAAATCATCCCCCCAGGGGTAGCGGGTTGTCGTGCCGCCGCGTGCCGCGAACTCCCACTCGGATTCGGAGGGGAGGCGGAACGTCTTGCCGCTCTTCTTCGACAGCCACTTGGTGTAGGCGACGGCATCATCCCAGCTGACATTGATCACCGGCCGGATGCCACGACCCCACCCCTCGTCATCGGGCAGCTCCCGCTTGGTCTCCTTGGCGAACTGGTCGTACTCGGCAAAGGTGACCTCATATTTCCCCAGGTAGAACGGTTTCACCGTCACCTCAATCTCCGGCACGGCAAGGGGATCCTTGCCGCTCGGATCCCCCATGGTGAACGTGCCGCCGGGGATGTAGACGAAGGTCATGCCGGTGGGCTCGTCGGTATAGGTTGCCGCAGGCTCTTCGGCAAAAGCGGGGAAGGTGACAAGCAGCAGAACCAGCAGAGCCAGCCATTCATGAGTAAAACGGAATATTTTCATTGGAGCACCCTTGGCAGACAGGAGACGGAAGCGGATCTTTCCTCAAACAGCAAAACGTGACAGGTACAACTTTTGTCTATTGTCTAGACGGAATGAAGTATAACACAATCATTGCCGGGGACACATACGGTGTGTGTCCCCGCAAGCGTTGAGCGTTGGAGACACCGTTTGTCACGGAACTAACTTTCCGGTTCAAGGGGACGCTGTTATCTATTTATCTTTTGAACCATTTCCCCCTCGTGCAATGAGGGAGAGTAAGAAACCGCGCTGAGGTAAACCTGATTCGCTGGTGTTGACTTTGATCCGTCCGGACACCCTCCGGTTACTTACGATACGCCTTGTCGTGCTGTTCATGCAGGCTGACGAGCATAAGCGTTGGTCCTTTTAGTAGGCAGGCGACTGCGCGGGTACTGCCAGTGACGCGCAGGGAGTAAAGTTGCTGACCGGTGGACGGTTCGATCATTCCGTGGAGTTTCTCAAAATTCAGGCCATGATATTTCCACACCTCAGGCAGGTCGAATGATTGCAGCAGTTTGAGCATTTTGGCGACAGCCTTGCGTACGGGCTGTTCGGCTGCCATAACCGACTCGTCAAAAGCGGGGCGAATTTCAATCCTCACCGACCCACCTTTTTGCGACTGCATCAGCTTCGGCTTTGGTTGCAACTGACGTTGAGGGGCGAGGATCGGTCAGCGAGGCACTGATTACCTGCTTGTTCTCCACCGTCCAGGCCCATAACTGATGGCGGGGAATGGCTTCGACCGGAATCAGTTTAAGGCATCCGTCTTCAAGGATTTCGATCTCCACCGTGTCGCCGGGCTTGATGCCGCTAGAGGAGGGGAGCGTAATCCGTCTGCGTGAATCGGTTTGTGTCAGCATGATTTTGTAACCTCCTGTTCTTGAATATAACAGAAGCGGGGATGGTGGGCAATGCCCTTTTGGGGCTGATGGGATCATGCACCATCTTCGGGGTCACGTCTTGAAAATTCGGGGTCAGGTCGACTTGAATCTTGAGAAAACTCAAAAGTAAAGACCGGCGGCAACAGCAGCGGAGTCACCCTCAACGGCACTTTCGCCCCGGATAGCTGGGGACGCACCTGGTCCAACGTCAAGTCGGCGCAGAACTGCCACCGCATTACCAAATGATCTGCAGTCCGGAGACAGTAGCCAGTTTGCGGTCTGATGTCACCAGTTTGGCTTTATGGATCAGGGTACTGGCTGCGATGAGTCGGTCGGCAGGATCGCCATGGGGGCAAAATTCCGCTGACGCACTCTTGACAGCAATCTCCGGTGTTATCGGGATGACAACTATTTTCCGGGCCACCAGAATAAGTTGTATAAATTCCTGGGTATTCGTTCCAGGATCAAGCCGTCCCTTTGCCACCAGCATGGCGATCTCCCAGAGCGAAATATCACAACACGCCAACTTCCCGGCTGCGTCAGCCTGGATGATCGCTGCCGTCGCCTTTTTGCTGAGTCGATCAGGATCGAGAGCATCAAAGACCAGGGCGCACGTATCAAGAATCAGCACGACTGACCTCCCAGTCATCATCAAGGGGAGAGATGACATCATCGATACGGCTGGCCGCACGCAGCGCAACCAGCCGTTGCCGCGCATTTTGCCGTTCATCCTCTGGCGGTAAAAGGCGGGCAATGACCTTGCCCCGCGAGGTCAGGACAATATCCTCGCCCTGACGTACTTTATCGAGATAGTCTGGGATGTGCTTCCTGAATGTCGTGACGGATACTTCGAGCATGGCGCACCTCCTCTTTTTGTACACTTTAAACGTACATTTTGGCGGGGTCAAGGAATGAATGATTTGCTTGGTCACCGGGGACACACACCGTGTGTGTCCCCAATAAGGTTGTTGAACGGGGTTGCGAGTGAGGCTATGATACAAAACATGTTTTGTTATGCATTTAAATCTGGAGGGAATCATTATGGCTCGACAAGCCCGCGTGGTGGCCCCCGGCTATCCGCATCACATCACCCAGCGTGGAAACCGCCGTCAACAAACCTTCTTTGAAGACCAGGATTACCGTCGTTACCTGACTTTTCTAGATGAAGCCTGCACCGAGCAGCAGGTTGAAGTATGGGCTTACTGCCTGATGCCCAACCATGTTCATCTGATTGTCGTGCCGAAGATGCCGGAATCGTTGAGTGCTGCTATCGGCAAGGCCCATCGGCGTTATACTCTGGCGGTCAATTCCAGGATGTGCTGGACGGGCTGCCTGTGGCAGGGCCGCTACAATTCCTTCCCAATGGATGAAACGTATTTGCTCGCCGCGGTACGCTACGTTGAGAGAAACCCGGTCGAGGCTGGTTTGGTGTCCGCCCCGGAGGATTATCTCTGGAGCAGTGCGCGGCACCACGTCGCCCTGAAAAACGACCCCATTGTCAAGCATTCGCCGCTACAAATGTTGGTTGGTGATTGGCGTTCATACCTGATGGACACAAACGATCCCGAGAAAGTGACTTCTATTCAACAGGCAGAACGAGTACGTCAACCACTTGGGGACATACACGGTATGTGTCCCCCAAAGCGATATAGATAAGATCCCGATCATTTTTCATCATATGTCGATGGCCTCATTTAAAATCTTGTCGCGGATGGCAGGGTGTAAGGCATCCGGCGTCACAACATCGACGCGTCTATCGAGAAGATCCTGTAGGTCCATCAACAATCCGCCCAGAGCAAATGCTGACTTTCCCGATTCCATTTCCACCAGAAAGTCGATGTCGCTGCTCTCCTTGGCTTCCCCCCGTGCCATCGACCCAAACAAGCGAATGCGTTGTGCGCCGCGGCGGATAGCCAGATCGAGAATTTGTTGCCGATGCAATTCAATTAGGTGGTCCATCTTGTGCCTACTCAATTTGCCATAGGAAACGATAACATGGCATTCTGGATCTAGCAAAAAATATCCTGATCAGGATTAACCAGAGACACTGCATGTAGTGTCCCCACCGGTAAC
>PKTY01000052.1 GCA_002869725.1 Desulfuromonas sp.
CGAACCCCTGGACTTTGAGGGCGATCATCTGGCCGGACTGCAGGTAGTCGGCGACCAGATCCCTGGACAGATAGGCGACGCCCGTGCCGACGAGGACCGACTGGATGGTCAGACGCAGGTCGTCGGAGATCACAAGGCCGGAAAAACTGTCGAAATCGGCCCCGACAGCCTTGAGATTCTGGCGCAGAACCTCCTTGGAGCTGCAGCCGTCGCGACGGGCGAACAGGCGTTGAGGGAACAGCATCTGCAGATCAGTGACCAGGTTCCCTTCCAAGGGAACTATGTTGTGCAAAGGTGAGATCACGAACAGCATCTCGTCATCCGGAAGAGCATAGCGCCGCAGACCTTTGAAATCGTACTCCGGTGGGTGTTCGACTACCGCCAGTTGATATTCGCCGTTACGCAGCCCCTGCAGCGCCTGAAGCGGCTGCATGAAGATGAACTTGAGATCGTTCATGTCGGCGTGGCAGCGGATGAAATCGTTGAGGACCTGGGGCAGAAAAGCCATGCCGAACGTTGGCGTACAACAAAGGGCAAGGTGTTTGCGCTCTTCGCTGTCCTGCAGGGCGTTGAGAAGCTCCTGCTCCATGTCGAGGATTTCCCGGGCCTTGAGCAACACCGTTCGCCCGGTTGCGGTCAGGGTCAGTTTCGGTCCGTTGCGGTCGAGCAGTTGCTGGCCGAAATGCTCTTCGAGGAACTTGATGCGCTGGGAGACGGCCGATTGGGTAATGTGCAGGACTTCCGCTGCCTTGGAAAAGGAGCCGCAATCGACGACAGCCGTCAGGGTTTTTAGATAACGGGTTTCCATGTAAAAGTATTGAGAAAATATTATGAGACAGTATAAATCTTACTTATAAGAGATATTAATAACATTCATTTTACCCTAGCAGAAAAGCTTATTAACATACAACTGATTACAACTCGAAAACGGTCGTGATCTGCGACCTATTAATCCGTATCCCAAGGAGGTGATGATCTCGCTTGAAGGCGAAGTCTGATAAACCACATTTTTAAGATGATTATGACGAGGCATTCTGAACGGAAAGGAGAAATCATGTACAGCAAGCTGACCAAAGCGCCAAGGCTGGTCAAGCTGCTCCCTCTGCTGGTTTTCCTGGGCGCTTGCGCCACGGGAGCAATCAGGGAGAAGCAGCTCACACTGCCAGTAATCGACGGCGCCACTCCGGTAGGCCAACAGGCTTGCGTGGAGTGTCATGAAGGAGTGGGTGCGGGTGTTCACACGCGCCTGGCTGACTTCGAATACATGGGCGGCACCCAGGGTTGTGAAGCCTGTCATGGCGGCGGCAGCCTCCATGTCGATTCGGATGGCGACAAGATTCTCAAGTTTGGCGAACTGCTCCCCGAGGAATCGGCGGCGGTCTGTGCCAAATGCCACAGCGACGGCAAGCTGATGGATTGGACCCACAGCGAGCACGCCCTGAGCGATGTTGCTTGTAACGATTGCCACTCGATTCACGGCGGTGGCAAAACAGCTCTCAAACAGCAAGATCCTGAGCTTTGCTACTCCTGTCACCAGGAGCAGATGGCCAAGGCCAGTTTCCCTTCCCATCATCCGGTCAAGGAAGGAAAGATGAGCTGCGGTGATTGCCACAATCCCCACGGAGCCGAAAGCCTGGTGACAGAAGAGCGGACCAACGATCTCTGTCTGGAGTGCCACAGCCGCTACCAGGGCCCGTTTGTGTTCGAACACGCTCCAGTCGCTGAAGACTGCTCCACCTGTCACGATCCCCATGGCAGCGTGGCCGACAGCTTGTTGCAGCAGAACGAGCCATTTCTCTGCCTGCAGTGCCATGAAGGGCATTTCCACGCTCTGCGTGCAGGGCTGTCGAACAACGATGGCGGCAACGTTGTCGTCACCGGCCCCATCGATTCTCAGGGCCTGACCTACACCAATCCTCATGGCGAGGAAGGTTGGCAGAAGGCCTTTTTGACCCGATGCACAACCTGTCATTCGCAGCACCACGGCAGTGATTTGCCTAGTCAGGGTGCCCCGAATCCCGGACGTTGGCCGAGTGCCGGCGGCGTTCTCACGCGATAAAGGAGGCTATCAATGAAGCAGACATTTCCACGGCTTCTGGTCGCCCTCCTGCTGGCTCTTCTGGTTCCCAATGCGGCTTTTGCCCAAGGGACGGGGCTTTCCAGTTCCATCGAAGTGGGAGCAGCAGGCATCTCGGTCGACGACGAAGTCAACAAAGTTAATGAATACTCAACTGTCGGAGACGATGAGGGTGCAAACCCTTACGTCAAGTTCAACTACCTCGGCGACTATGGTGCGTCCCATGTCGATGTTGATGGGGCGGTCATGAGCGGCGATGATATCGATTTGAATCTCGATATCGACTTCAGGCGCGTCTTCCGTCTGGACGGCAGCTATAGCGAGTTCAACCACTGGCTTTCACACGACCAGCTTGATTACATGGACGCCACCATGAAGTCTCAGGGGCAAACCTACGCCGATGGCGGCGGGCCGGTGGCGGGGGGGAGTGCCAACCCGTCAGTTCTTGCCGAGGATCTGGTTCCCAACCAGGATTTCTTCATCATCCACAAGGGAGTCGACCTGGAAGGGAAGGTCACCATCCCGTCACTGCCTACCGTCACTCTCAATGCCGGTTTTCGTCAGGATGAACGCAAGGGTTTTGAACAGGAATTTTCCATGAGCCACTGCTCTGCCTGTCATGTCGAGGGCAATGCCAAGGAGATTGATGAGACCACCACGGATCTCTCCGTCGGCGCAACCGGTAAGTTCGGGATGCTGACCGTGGATTATGCCTTCCTGACGCGTGATTTTGACGATCAGTCGGGAGCGTTGACCAACGTCTACCTGCTTGGCGCCAAGCCACAACAGGACCTGCCGACTGCCGACTTCCTGTCGGGCCGGCTGCTCTTTGATGAAGGCAACGGGGATGTCCCTTTCTCAATGACCCCCGACTCTGAAAAAGAGACCCATACCTTGAAGGCGCGTTATGACCTGTCCCGTGACACCGTGCTCAGTGCCGGTTACATCAAGGCTGAGGTCGAGAGCAGCAAGAAGGACGACGTCGGCGTCACCCTGGCAACCAACAACCTTGAAACAGAGTACGACGCCTACAACATGCGGGCCTCGACCCGGTTCGACAACCTGCGTCTGGCCGCTTACGGTCGCCGGGAAGAGATCGATGCGAGCAGCAACACGCTGACCTTTACCTATGCGAATGGAGCTGAAGTTCCCGCACTGGAAGATCGTACGAGCTATGAATCCGAAGAGGCCCGCGAGATCACGACCTTCGGTGGCAATGCGATCTATCGCATCAGCAGCGGCACCAGCGTCCGACTCGGCTACGAGTTCGAAGATGTCGACCGTGAACTTGAAGAGATGATGGACACGGAGACGCATACCCTTAAGGCCTCGATCCGTTATCGTCCCAACAGAAAACTCATTACGCGTGCGAGTTACATGTACCAAGACATTGAAGACCAATTCATGCACCCCCATGGCAACAAAGGGCCAATTGACTCAACCTTTGAGTGGTCTTCCTCCTTGCCGGGAACGGACAAACGCTGGTACGAGGAGTACTTCTACGCACAGCGTGAAGCTGAGGCAACCAGCCTCCCCGAAAAGGTCCACGAGTTGAAAGCGACCACGACCTGGGCACCATCTGCCAGTTATTCAGTCACCGTTTATGCACGTTATCGTGCGGAAGAGAACGATCTCAACTTCAACACCTATCAGCAGGACAGCTTCTCTCCTGGAACGAATGTCTGGTGGGCACCGATCAACAACCTCAACATGACCATGGCGTACAACTTTAACAAAATGAAAACCGAAAACCAGATGTGCGTCGGTTGGTACCATGGCTGAGCGGGTGAACTTCAGAGCCTGTATGGTTCTACATGCGACGAAATCAACTATGATTCAAAA
>PKTY01000357.1 GCA_002869725.1 Desulfuromonas sp.
AGACATAAGCATTCCGTAATTTTGCAGGATCTTGGCCACGAGACGGTTCAGGCCTGTGATGGCCTGGAGGGTCTGAACAGAGTCATGGAGCATCAGTTCGACCTGGCTCTGGTCGACCTGATGATGCCGAATCTCGATGGGATCGGATTTCTTGCGGCCCTAAATGAAAAAGGGGTAAAGATACCCGTGATTGTGATCAGCGCCGACATCCAGGAAACCAAGCGGGAAGAGTGTGCCGCTCAGGGGGCTGTTGCCTTTATTGACAAACCGGCAAAAAAGGAAAAGTTAGTCAGACTGCTAAGCGACCTTCTTGACCAGTAGGAGTATTCCGAATGGTTCTTCCGACAGCTCAGCAATTCGACGCGCTGAAAGAAATTGTCAATATCGGCGTGGGGCGTGCGGCGTCATCTTTGAACGAGATGCTTGAGGCTCATATCGAACTCAGAGTCCCTTCGCTGTGCATTTTTGACCTCAACGACCCACAGAGCTATCCAAGTCATCTCGATGTCGGCAAACTCTCATGTGTCCAGATGAGCTTTATGGGGAAATTTAACGGCACTTCAGCCTTGGTCTTCCCTCCCGAAAGTGCGATCAAGCTCGTTTCAACACTCACCGGCCAAGTGGAGGGAACCCCTGAAATGGACGCGGTGATGGTGGGAACCCTCAATGAAGTCGGCAATATCCTCCTCAATGGTGTTATGGGAACAGTCGCCAATGTCCTCGACTTAACGTTTGATTATACCTTCCCCAGCTATTGTTCAGCACCTCTTGATCAATTGATCTTTTCTTCCAAACCAAACCTTGTCCTGCTGGCTCAAACCAACTTCGAAGTTAAATCCATGAAGATTGCAGGAAATATTTTCCTGTTTTTTGAGCTGAACGATTTTGAGAGGTTGATAAAGATGTTAAGTGGCCTCTTTGAGGATCAGTAAGCCTTGGTGCGAGAAAGTTCACTGGAATCCTTCCTGATACTCGACCACTCGCCCATTGGTCATATCGTTCTTAATCAGGATCTCATCATTCATTTTTGGAACAGAAGGCTGGAGTCCTGGACAAACCTGAGCCGCCAATCCGTTGTTGGCTGCCACCTGGTCAGCAAGTTCCCACATCTCGGGGCCCCGCGTTACATCACCAGAATCAAAGATGTCTTGCAAGGCGGGCCGCCGACCATCTTTTCCTCGCAGATTCACAAGTACGTGATCCCTGTCGAGATTTCTCCCGGGCGATTCGCGATCCAACATACTGTGGTTGCACCTGTCCACTGCAGATCCGGTGAATCTCTGGCGCTCGTTTCTATTGAAGATGTGACCAGCCTGACAGAAGCGATCAACCAGAACCATGCCGCCTTGAAGCATCTAACCGAAGAGGTCGCCGAACGTAAAAAAGAAGCGGAACTCCGCAAGGAGGCAGAAAAGGGCCTACGACGAATGGACCGTATGAAAAATGATTTCATCGCGGCGGCGGCCCACGAACTGAGTACACCCCTGACGACCGTCTATGGTTATGCACAAATGCTGAGCGATTCAAGCGGGCAGTTAAGCGATCAGCAAAAGATGGAGTTCATCGACGAGATTCTCGGGGGTTCCCATGCCCTGAGTAAAATCGTTGATGACCTGCTGGACATTGCCCGATTCGAAAGAGGCAAAAGCATTGCCCTCAACCTCGAGAAGACTGACCCCGACAAAGTGGTCAGAACTGTGGTGAAACATTTCAGGGATCACAACCGGCGGGTCCAATTCATCGAAGACTACTCTGCCACGTCCGAACATATTGAAATCGACGCGATGCGGTTCTGCCAAGTCCTTGAAAATATCGTGAGCAACGCGATCAAATATTCACGGCAGGAGAAGAGAATCCTGGTAAGAACCTGTTGGCTAGACAAAAACTACGTGGTTACCGTTGTGGACCACGGAATCGGCATGGATCAAAGTCAGGCAGCGAAAATATTTGAAAAATTTTATCGAGTCGACAACTCCGACACTTCAGTGCGTGGACTGGGGTTGGGGATGAGTATCGTCAAACAGATTGTCGATCAGCATCATGGTACAATAGAAATCCGCAGCCAGCCTGGCAAAGGGACAACGGTGGAGGTCCGATTGCCCAAGCGCGTTGCGCATGAGTGACGCTGCCGCATAAGAGAGTCGGATGCCCGAAACTGACAAAATCTACAGGATGTTTTTTGAAAACTCCGCCGATGCGATGCTGATTATCGTCAACGGCCTTTTTATCGAGTGCAATACCGCAACCGTGGTGATGCTCGGCTATGGTTGCAAGAAGGAAATCATTAATAGCCCGCCGTTTAAACTGTCTCCTCAATTCCAACCGGATGGCAAGCTCTCTTCGCATAAGGCGGAAGAGATGATGCAGATTGCCCGGGAGCGCGGCAGCCATAAGTTCGAATGGGACCACCTCAGGAAAGACGGCTCAATCATCCCGGTCGAAGTGTCCCTGACCGCTCTTGAGGCCAGTTCTGGAAGCACCTTGCATACGGTCTGGCGCGATATCTCCAAGCGTCGCGAAGCCGAGAAAGCTCTGCAGGAAAGTGAACATCGTTTTCACGCCATTTTTGAAACCATCCCCGACGTGATTGCCATCACCCGGATGCGAGATGGCGTGGTGGTAGATATCAATCAGGCCTACGACTCCCTGACCGGCTTCAGCCGGGAACAGCTGGTTGGCCGCTCGTCACTGGAACTGGATTCATGGGTTAATGCCGGGGACCGGGAACGGGTGATTGAGCAGGTTCGTGAAGTCGGTTTTGTCCGCAATATGGAAGTTTCCATGAGGACAAGTGATGATGTTGTACGGCAGGCCCTGGTCTCCGCAAACATGATAAACCTTTTTGAAGAGCCTCACCTGCTCACGGTTTTCAAGGACATCTCGGAGCGTGCACGTTCTCGGGCTGCCCTCCGGGAGAGTGAAGAGCGGTTCCGCCAGGTATTCGAGGCAAACCCCGACCCTGTTGTTATTGCTCGACTGGATGATGGAAAAATTCTCGATGTCAATACGGCTTTTGAACAAAAGACCGGGATTACGCGATTAGAGGCCCTTGGCCATAATTCAGCGGATCTCAACCTATGGGTAGACCACCAGAGGAGAGAACCGTTTCTAACGCAACTGAAAACATCCGGGGAAGTCAACAACTATGAGGCCGACTTCCGTTCGGCCGGGGAAACACCCAAAACCGGGCTGCTCTCGGCGCGGATTATCCGCATCAAAAATGAGCCTTGCATCCTGATCGTAATCCGTGACATCAGCGCAGAAAAGAGAGCGGAGCGGGCTCTGATCGAAATGGACCAGCTGAAGAACGAATTCATCTCGACAGCAGCTCACGAGCTGCGAACTCCGGTGGCAAGCATTATGGGCTATACCGAGCTGCTCAGTGGCAGGGAATTTAAGGGGGTTTTTTCGGATGAGCAGAAACAGGATTTTTTTCAGGAGGTTCACGAGAACAGCGAGCGCCTGACCAAGATTATTGATGACATCCTTGATGTCGGCCGCATTGAATCCGGCCAGAGAATCCCTCTGCGGAAATCGGTGATATCTATCGAAAAATTACTCGAAAAAATTGTCAGCCGTTTCAGGCTAACAGGAAGACATACAATCCAGATACAGCTGGATCCCAGCATGTCAGGTTTGATCGAGATCGACTCTCATCGCATCTCTCAAGTTCTGGAGAATATCATCAGTAACGCCATCAAGTATTCGGACAAGAACAGCACTGTTTTGGTGAGAGCCAAAAGTGCCGGGAGTTTTATCGAATTTTCCGTGTCCGACCAAGGGATTGGCATGAATGAAGAGCAAAAAAGCCGGATCTTTGACAAATTTTATCGGGCTGACGGAACGGATACTGCGGTCAGAGGGCTTGGCTTGGGGATGAGCATTGTTAAGCAGATCATTGAAGAGCATCGTGGCACGATAGCGGTCGAAAGCACTGTTAGCGAAGGGACGACGGTAAGTTTCAAGCTGCCGGCAGAAGCCGCCTCCGGCAAGCAAGACACGCCATAACCGGTCATTTTCCAGGCGGGAATACCGAGTAACTCCAACCGCACACTCCTTGCGGACCAGTCTGCTGTGCGTCGCCTGCCGGATCCGGGGCAGATAGGAGGACTGCCGCGCAGCAAGAGATCAGGAGGGGAGAGAAGTGGCGGTCGGTTCCTTACGTTCGGCAAGGCTTTTAAAACGCTTGAGCCGGAAAAAGGTTTCCCGCTCCCGTTCAGCGAGATATTGAGTCATGCTGTGAATCTCGCTCCCCAGGTGCGGGGCAACCCGCTCCTCGAGGACCCGGATGCGGCGGGTCAATCGCACCAACTCCTCGGCAAGGCGGCGAAACTTCCCTTCGAAGCTGGCTAGGGCCAGCATCTCCTCAACAACCCCTTCGAAAGTGTCGATGGCTTCTTCCAGCCAGGGAGTACTGGTGTACATATCATAGGGAAGCTCCTCGAAAGAGCGGGCCACTGTTTCGTGGGCGATTAGGTCGCGGTAGTGGAGCCCCAGGAGGTTGCGGTCGACCACCTCCACCGCCAGTTCGCGCCGGTTGGCGCTGGCCAGAGCCAGCAGAGCCGGGCGCCCCTCACGAGCCTGACTGATGTGCAGGGCAACCAGCCCGCGCGCGTAGGCCTGGCTGATCTCATCGCGAGACTTGAGCAGCGGACGGGTGATCTGCAAAAATTCTTTGATCAGCGCCTGACGTCGCCCTTTGAGAATGGTTGTGCAGTTCAGCACCGCTTGCAGGCGCTCCTTAAGCAGCAACAGGTTGGTACGGGTCGGCTGATTCATGAGTTTTCCAATTTGAACTCGCCAAGCAGCTTGGCCGCCAGGTCGAGGGTTTCGCCGATAGCGCGGCGCGATTCCCCCTGATGGACGAATTCCAGTTCAAAACGATCTGAGAAATCGAGCATCCGCTGATCCTCGGCAAGCATCCCTTCGCGACCGACCACCGCCTCCAGGCGGCGCAGGTCGCGTCCCTTGGCATAGGAGCGGTAGAGGCGGTTGGCCAGTTCGCGATGATCCTTGCGGGTATAGCCTTCGCCGATGCCGTGCTGCATCAGACGCGATAGGCTGGGCAGAACGTCGATCGGGGGGAAGATCCCCTTCTGCTGCAGTTCGCGGGAGAGGACAATTTGACCTTCGGTGATATAACCGGTCAGGTCGGGAATCGGGTGAGTAATATCGTCCTCGGGCATGGTCAAAATTGGCAGCATGGTCACCGAACCGGGCCGGTCGTGGATCCTGCCCGCTCGTTCGTAGAGGGACGCAAGGTCGGAATACATGTGTCCGGGGTAACCGCGACGACCCGGCAGGTCTTCGCGAGCGGTGGCGATCTCGCGCAGGGCGTCGCAGTAGTTGGTCATGTCGGTGATCACCACCAGCACATCCATCCCCCGGTTGAAAGCGAGATCTTCAGCCAGAGTCAGGCCAAGCCGGGGAGCCAGCAGTCGCTCGACCACAGGTTCGTCGGCCAGGTTGACGAAGGCGACGAAATCTCCCTGCATCTGCTCCAGGGCCTGTCTGTAGAACTGGTACTCGAAATGAGTCAGCCCGAGGGCCACAAAGACCAGCACAAAAGGCCCTCCGTCGGGGAGCCGGGCCTGGCGCAGCAGCTGCTCGGTCAGGTCGCGGGCCGGAAGTCCGGCGCAGGAGAAGATCGGCAGCTTCTGTCCTTTGACCAGGGTATTGAGGCCGTCTAAGGTTGAAAAGCCGGTTTCGATAAACTCGACCGGGTGGGCTCTTGCCACCGGGTTGATCGGTACGCCGAGCATCGGCTGCCAGCTCTCAGGAATGTACATCGGCAAGTCGTCGCGTGGCACAAAGGAGCCGTCGAACACCCTCCCGAGACAGGCTGCGCTCAGAGGGACGCGCATCACCGCGTCGCTGAAGCTGACACGGGTCAGGTCGGTGTCGAGCCCATGAGTGTCGCCGAACACCTGGACTAGCACCCGCTGCTGGTCGATTTTGAGGACTTCGCCGCCAAGCTGCCTGCCATCGGGAGCTTCGATGCAGACCTGTTCACCGAGGCGCGCAGCGAAGACCCGGTCGAGAAAGACCAGAGGACCACGCACCGAGGTCACAGTCCGGTAACTATGCTCAGCGAGACGCATCGGCGCCCTCCTTGAGGAGCTTGTCAACCGGTTCCCCTTTGTCAAGGTCGGCCAGCAGCCGGTCGTGCTCTGCGATCAGGGTGCCGATCCGCTGACAGGTCTGCTCGGGGTCGGCGTAGGCGTCTGCGGTGAAGCTGTTCTGGCAGAGGAAGTCGAGGCGAATCCGCTCGGCGGTCCTCATCAGCAGTCGATCCCGATCCTGCAGCCCTTCCATGCCGACCACTTCGGCGACTTCACGCAGCGCACTCTCTCCCTGGAGAATCTGTCGGCAACGCTTGCGGAGCTCTTCCCATTCGCCGAACCGGCAGGCAAAATGAGCCGCCGCCTTCTGCTGGTAGAGAGAGTAGCTCTGGTTCCAGTTGATGGCCGGAAAATGCCGGCGGTGGGCCAGGCCGGTATCGAGCTGGTAGAAGGCGCCCGCAACCCGCAGACAGGCCTGGGTGACCGGTTCGGAGAAGTCGGCACCGGGCGGAGAGACGGCGAGAATCATGCTCAAGGAGCCCTGCTTGCCGGAGAGCGTCTCGACGACCCCGGCCCGCTCAATAAAACCGGAAAGGCGCGAGCCAAGGTAAGTCGGGTAGCCATCCTCGCCCGGCATCTCTTCCAGCGAGGCGGAGATCTCCCGCAACGCCTCGGCCCAACGCGACAGACTGTCCGCCAGAAACAGGACATCGAGCCCCATGTCGCGATAGTATTCGGCCATGGTAACGGCCGTGAAGATCGATGATTCGCGAGCCGCCACCGGCATGTTCGAGGTGTTGGCGACGATGATGGTTCGCTCCATAAGCGGCCGGTCGTTGCGGGGGTCCTCGAGTTCAGCGAATTCCTCGAGAAGTCCGGCCATCTCGTTGCCACGCTCGCCGCAGCCGACGTAGACCACCACGTCGACATCGGCAAACTTGGCGATGGTCTGCTCGAGAACAGTCTTGCCGGTACCGAACCCGCCGGGAATAATGGCAATTCCACCCTTGACCAGGGGAAAAAGGAAATCGAGACAACGCTGGCCGGTGACCAACGGCGTGGCTGGAGGGAGTTTTTTCCGGTAGGGACGGGCTCGCCGGACCGGCCAGGCATGCCAGGCCTGAAGCCTGCGACCGTCCGCTGTCAGAGCGACAGGCTGATCGAGAACCAGTTCACCTTTGGCGACTTCGACCAGTCGACCACCGTCCAGAGCATGGACCGGGTGGCTGATATGCCCTTCTCTGATCGTACCGAGTTGATCGCCGATTTGTACGTCACAGTCGGATTGCACCTGCGGAACGAACTGCCACTTGCGATGCAAGTCGAGGGAACTGGGATGCTGACCACTGGCAATGAACGCCCCACAGCTCTCCCGCAACAGCTGCAGGGGACGCTGCAGGCCGTCAAAGACCCCGCCCAGCAAACCGGGCCCGAGCTGCACGGTGAGCGGTCCGCCTGCACTCCCTGCCGGTTCGTTCACTCCCAGGCCACGGTTCTCTTCGAAGACCTGGACCGTGGCACTCTCGCCATCAAGGCGAACCACTTCACCGGTCAGCCGGTTCTCACCGACTTGAACCCGGTCGCCGATCTGCAACCCCGGACAGTTGATGTGCACAGTGGCACCACTAATGCGAGTCACTTTGCCGTTCATGATTCGAGCCGCACATGGTAGCCGAGCGCCCGACGCACCAGGCGCTGCAGTTCATCCTCACCGATGAGCACTGTGCCTGCAGGAGCCGGTAGGGTGACCAGCACGCCCCGCCAGCGACGGGTCAATTCGACAACTTTGCGGGGATCGATCGTGTCCAGGAGGCGGGCATCGATGGCGATCACCCCGAGTTCGGGATCGCGGCTGGCCGCTTCCAGAGACTCCCATGCCCGTTCGGCGACAGTCTCCTGTTGGCGCACCCCGGTCAGGGAAAAACCGGGGATGGTATCGGGTGGAGTTAAAAACAGAATCTGTTTCATGACAGCAACGCCTCGCCCGAAAATATCCCGGCCTGATCAACACCGGTCTGGTAGACGGTCTGGTTGTGGGCCAACACCTGGCAACGCCAGAGATAGTCGAGAACCAGTGCCGGGTCGAGGGGGTCGCGACCGGCCTGCTGCAAACGGCGAGACAGTCCGTTGAGCAGAGCGCGCTCAACAGCACGGGGTTGCTCCTCACTGATCGATTCCCTGGCAATTCGACCAGCGATTCGTTGCAGCCCCAGGCGATCTTCCCGACGCCAGATTCTCAGCAGGCCAACAGTTTCAAACCGGCCACCGACGAGGAGAACCGGTGAAGTGCGCACCTTCCAGTGCCAATGCTTGAGGATCGTCAGCAGGTTGCGAAAATCGATCAGGGTCGCCAGCAGCCAGTGAACGATCTGCTTGCCTGAGGCTCTGCCCAGACCATGGACAAGAATCCCCCCTGACAGCTGTCGTTCAACTCCCCCCGGGCCCTGCTGCAAGTAGCAGCGGGTCAATCCCCGGAGGAATGGATAACTCTCCCCCAGCGAGGTTTCCAGCCAGTTGATCAGCCTGACAGATTCGCGCTCAGCAGCGATCCGTTCGAGCAGCTGCGGGTTGGTTATCCTCGATCGCTGCAGGGCCTGGGGCGGCTCTTCGCCCGCCAGCCGGTAGCGCAGGGCAAGGATCAGCTGTCTGGTCGCCACAACTTCAAGATAAGGGGACAGAATGCGACGCAAGTCTCCTCCAAGGTGCAGGTAGACCCAATCGTAAACAGCCCGCAATTCAAGTTCGGGCTGGATCTTGTCAGGCTCCGTTGTGACACCGTCAGCACAAAGTCTGGCCCGGCGCCCGCGTATCCTGGCGAAGAGAGCCACTGTCGGCAGTTCGCTCGGGGGGAGAGGATTAAGGAGTTGCATCATCATTCACCATTGTACGCAGTTCCTCGAGCAATCGCGGCAGAAGGATTGGCCAGTAGCGATCCAGGCGACGCTGCAGTGAGTTGTCAATGCAAATTCGACCTCCCTCGCGCAGGGCAATCAGTCCTCCCGACAGCTTCGGACTGACGTTGATGGGCACCTTACTGAAAAATTTAGCGGCCAGCTCAACATCCCGCTCCCCGACCAGAACCTCCTGCCATAGCGCTTGCGGGATCTCTTTTGCCAACCGCTCCCAGTAAATGGCGCGGTTTTCCTCGTACAGCTGCACCAGCTGTTTAGCAGCCAGCTGGCGCAGCTGCTCCGCCAGGTCGCTCTCAGCCTGCAGTCGCAGGTTAGAAGCCTGGCGTTGCGCCCTGGCGAGAATCTCGCGTTGTAGACGTTGGCAGGCCGCCTCCTGACGCTCCTGGATCTGAGCTTCGAGTCCGGCGATCTCCCGTTCGATCTCCTTGCGCCGGCTGTTGACCGCCTCCTCCTGGTTGCTCCAGAACCCTTTGCAACGGGTGGCGACCTCGCGCTGGAGGGCTTTTTTCAGTTCACTGCCACCCATTACTTAAAACATGGTCAGCATCATGGCCGCGACCACGAACCCGAGAATGACCATGGTTTCCGGAATGGCGACCAGGATGATAATGGTTCCGGTCAACTCCGGCTTCTCTGCCAGGGTGCCGGCCCCGGCCGCGCCGATCCGTGACTGGGCCCAGGCCGTAGCAATAGCTGGCAGGCCGACAGCGAGGGCGGCAGCAAATGCAATCAGAACTTTTTCCATGGACAACCTCCGTTGTGAGGGGGAACCTGTTCAGGACGGCTTTTTCTGCCAGGGCTCGAAACGCCGCCCCCCCAGGTCGAGAAACTTACTGAAAAACTCCACGTAGTGAAGCCTCAGCGAATGTACTGTCGGGGCGAAGACACCAAGCAGCAGGTTAAAGGCGTGGAGCAGACCCGCCACCAGAATGCCGAGCATAACGTCGCCGGTCATCCCTCCCAGGCGGTTGGCCACCACCGCCAGCAGAACCGAACTGAGGCCAATGGCCATGATCCGCACATAGGAGACAATGTTGCCCAAGGTTTTCAACAACTCAAGTGGGGCGAGCAGCCCCCCGGCGGCGATCAGGACCGGGAGCAGGATACCGACGGCGGCCAGAAGCGGCCGGGTGGCCAACCATGGCTGAGGCTTCAACCAGCTGATCAGAGCCAGGACCAGCAAAAGAATTGCCAGCAGCATGCAGAATTTACTCAGAGCCTCACGGCGGTGGTGACGACGCATGTCCGACCAGCAACCGAGCAGCATGCCGAGCAGGACATGTGCAACCCCCACGCTCAAGGCGAAGATAACCATCGGCAACACCGCCTTGCCGCGATCGATCCACAGTGGCTGGAGATTGAGCCAGTGTTCGCCCAGGTCACCGAACAGTTCTCCGTAGACCAGCCCGAACAGAATGGTGTAAAGCGCTCCAATCCCCAGCACTTTGCCAAGATCACTGGCGAAATGGCCCGACGGAAAGCGCCTGGCCAGCAGCAGGGCCGGAGCGATCAGTAGAAGGCCGTAGCCGATGTCGCCCAGGATCATACCGAACAGAACGGGCAAAAAGAGGCCGATAAAAGGCGTGGGGTCAAAAGATGTGTAACGGGGGAGTGGCAGCAGCCGGGAAAAAATTTCGAAAGGAGCGAAGTAGCCGGGGTTGCGCAGGGTTACCGGAACACGATCAAGGTCCTCGTCGAGAATGGCCTGCTGCTCGAGAACGGCCCGCTCCTCAGTGGCTTCGGCAAGAGCCTTGCGTAGCGCCTCAACCTCAGACGCTGCCATCCACCCCTGAATGACGAAGCATTGGCGGGTGGCGTAGGCTGCTGCCGAGGCTCGGAAGAGAGAAAGTCGATCTTCCAGCCAGCTCAGAGCCTGGCGGTAGATGGCCAGCCACTGCCGGCTGAGATCGATCAGGGACTGATCAATCCTCCGGCTCTCGGTCTGGAGTTCTGCCAAGCTGGCCTGAAGGGCCTCGATGCGTTGCGCCAGGCTGAGGCGGGACAGCTCCTCAGACATCCTCATTTCGGGAACCCGCTCATCGGTCAACGCCTGACGAAGGGTCGCCGCCATCTGCCGGTCGGTGGCCACCAGGCCGACCAGGGTGCCGTCACTCATCTTGGTGGTGCTGATATGGCAGCGGCCGGAGGTCTTGGCCTGCAGAAGGTTCTCCAATTCAGCGAGATGGTGCTGGTCGCGAATCGTCACGCCGAGCAGTTCCAGACCGGAATCTTGAGGCATCTCGGCCAGGAGCGGTTCGAGCACCTGCCAAAAGAGCAGGTTGTGTTGCAGTTGCTCGATCTCCTCCCGGATGATCGTCAAAGCTTCGCTGTCTGCACGGGCTCTACTCAGGTGCTGGTCGACCAGCTCGTCAAGGAGTTCCATGACCGGCAGCGGCTGGATAGGTGGACTGTTGGCAGAAACATCGGGGATCAGTTCGAGCAGCTGCAAGATCCTGCTGCGCAGCTCTTCGAAAAAACGGCGCTCGCGCACTTCTTCCTGATCGAGAATCAGGGTTTGCGGCCCTTCGCCAGCAGAAGAATCTCCGGCAGTAAATAACTCCGGGTCGGGCTGGAAGACCCCCCTGCCCCGCAGCAGGTCGAGGACTGCGAACAGGTCATCTTTGGGGCCAAGGATTTCAACCTTTGCCATGCGAACGATCATCGTTCGTCTCCGGGAAAACCACCACAAGGTGAGAGCGCAGCGCAGCAAGCAGCCGATCTTCTTCTAGACAGACGACCTTTTGACACCAGGCTTTGGCCGCCTCAACAGTTGATTTCGCCTCGGCCTCGGCGGTAGCACGCACCCGATCGATCATCTGCTGATCGTTGGCACAACAACGGCTTCGGGCGACTTCGAGTTCTTCTTCAAGGATAAGCAGCTCGCGGTCTCGCCAGGCAAGACTGCGCCTTTCCTCGTCGGCAAGTTCCGCCTGAAGCTCTTTTTCCAGGCCGATAATCTCTTGAAGCAGACCGTCGCTCATAAACTGCCTTTATGATTTTTAATGACTATAGTATACCAGAGGGGAGAATCTTTGCGATGTCAGGACGTTAGTAGATCTTGAACAGGAAGGCTTGCTTCGACCATCAGAATCCCGTTGATTTGAAGATGTTGGATAGTGACCTGTAAAAAAATATGTGTTAGGTTGCAAAGGATTTTTCTATAACTGGGGGATGCGTGGCCACCGACAATCCACTGCTGAATACTCTTGAACGCCGCAACCGTGAACTTGAGGTTTTGATTGAGATCGGCAAAGCTCTCACGTCAACGGTCGATATCGAAGAAGTTCTGGAAGTGATCATGGATCAGGTCAGCCGCCTGCTTAAGGCCCAGGCTTGGTCGATGCTGTTGCGCAACCCGGAAAATGGAGAGCTGACCTTTGCCATCTCGGTCTCTCCGGCTTCGGAGAAGATCAAGGGGATGGTTCTGGCGCGCGGTCAGGGGATTGCCGGCTGGGTCGCCGAACATGGTGAACCGCTGATTATTGCTGACGTGCGCAGCGATCCACGGTTCTCCGACAAGATTGATCGGGCCTCGTCGTTCATTACCCAAGCGGTGCTTTGTGTGCCGATGCGCAGCAAAGAGGATGTCCTGGGGGTGATCGAACTGGTTAACGGCCCCAACGAGCGGATTTTCAAGGACGCCGACCTGCAGATTCTCTCAACGATTGCCGATTACGCGGCGATTGCCATTGAAAACGCCCGCAACTTCGAAAAAGTCAAGGAACTGGTCATTACCGATGACCTGACCGGACTGTACAACGGCCGGCACCTGCACACCCTGCTCGACGAAGAGATTGAGCGGGTCAAACGTTTCGGCGGCAAAATGTCGATGATCTTTATCGACCTCGACTTCTTCAAACAGGTGAACGACACCCGCGGGCACCTGGTCGGCAGCCGCACTCTGGCAGAAATCGGCATGCTGATCAAAGAGAACATTCGCAAGATCTGCAAAGCGGCTCGCTACGGGGGGGATGAGTTTGTCATTCTGTTGCCCAACACCGGCAAGAGTGGCGCCATGACCCTGGCGACCAAGCTGTGTGAACTGTTCCGGGCCTACGAGTTTGCCGATGATGACGGTCAAGCCTTCAATCTCACGGCCAGTTTCGGCTTGGCGACTTTCCCTGACGACGCCGCCAACAAGAACGACCTGATTCGCCTTGCCGACGAGGCAATGTACCGGGTCAAGGAGAGGACCCGCAACGCGGTCGAATCGGCCTGACAACTGTTTCCCTAAACGCCGACAGCCCCACAGTCTTGCCTGACTGTGGGGCTGTCGAGTCGTCTGCGGTTTAATCGTCTACTCGGCCGCAGTGGGTGGTACAAAGACCCGCTGGGCCAGCTCTTCATCGAGGCGGAGCAGGCCGTTGCCATCGTCGCCGATCCGTTCGAGTTTTTTCAAGATCAGCCCGAAGCTGGCCTCCTCCTCGACCTGCTCGGTCACGAACCACTGCAAAAAGATCTGCGCGGCGTGGTTGCGCTCATCGCGGGCCATGTCCATCAGGTTGTTAATGCGGTCGGTGACAAACTTTTCGTGGTTGAGTGAGTAGACAAAGCAGTCCAGCGGTGAGGCGTAGTCGTTTTGCGGCGCATCGATGGCGCGCAGGTCGCTGCGCCCTCCCGCCTCGCAGATGAAGTTGAAGAATTTTTCGCCGTGGGTCAGCTCTTCCAAGGCCTGGACACGCATCCAGTTGGCGATTCCGGGAAGATCTTCATGCTCGAAATAACCGGCCATAGCCAGGTAGAGATAGCCGGAAAGAAATTCGTTTTTCATCTGTTCGTTCATGGCGTCGAGTAGCTGGTCACTGAACATCGGTTCCTCCTTGATAGGATGCATAACGGGTTGAATGATGTACACCATTCTATACCTAACCGGTTGGGTGTGCAATCTTGCTCCGCACAAATTTAGCATTAAGTGCTTCTAGCGTTGCTAGCAGCCGTTGGTGAAGAAACGATGATCAAAGTCAATTCTGCCCATTTTGTCCTGAGTGCTCCATCGATTAAAGGTTGCCCTGTAGGAGACTGGCCGGAGATCGCCTTTGCCGGACGCAGCAACGTCGGCAAAAGCAGCCTGATCAACTGCCTGCTCAACCGCAAGGGACTGGTGCGGACGTCATCGACTCCCGGCCGCACCCAGTTGCTCAATTATTTTGCCATCAACGAGGCATTCTATTTCGTTGATCTCCCTGGATATGGGTTTGCCAGGGCTCCGCGGGCGGTGCGCGAGCAATGGCAGCCGATGGTTCATGGTTACCTGATGGGGCGACGGAGTTTGCGTGCGCTGGTCTGGCTCCTCGACGTACGCCGTGACCCCAGCCGCGAAGATCTTGAATTTCTCGACTGGCTGGAAGAGCAACAGGTGCCGACCATTCCGGTGATTACCAAGGTCGACAAGGTCAGCCGAAATGAATTGACCCGCCGCGTCGGTCGGATCGCAACGGTCACTGGCCTGGCTGGGGAATTATTTACCCCTTTTTCGGTGGTGGGACGTAGAGGTCACTCCGAACTCTGGGAACTGATCTCCAGCGCTCTGTCCGGAGAGGATTAGTGTCGCGACAGGTTCGTCTTGATCCCGCGCCGCTGTCGTGCTTGACCCTGTTTCGGTCGGCCAGATACAATTGAGCGGCCGCTTAGGGCTACCACCTGCAAGGCGGGTGGCAGGAAGGTCCATCCGAATGGGAAAAGGTGACAACGCATGAAGTCGATTCATATCATCGGTGCTGGTGTCGAAGGCCAGGAAGGCTTTAGCCAGCGAGCCATGGAGTTGGTCGAGAAGGCAGACCTCCTGATCGGAACCAACCGGTTACTGGCGCTGTTTCCTGAGTTCTCTGGGAAGACTTTGGTCATCGACGGCAACTTGGGGGAGGTGATCGATGCCATCGGCACGGCATCCGGTGCGGTGGTTGTGCTCGCTTCAGGCGATCCGCTGTTTTTCGGCATCGGGCGCTACCTGCTGCGCAACCTTCCTCATGCTGATCTGGAATTTGTCCCCAACGTCAGTTCTGTTCAATATGCTTTCTCCAAGATCCGCGAGCCTTGGGACGATGCGATCTTCATTTCGGCTCAGGGCCGGGGGCTCAAGGGGGCTGTTGACCAGATCGTCGCCCATGACAAGGTGGCAGTGCTCACCGACGAGACCCACAGGCCCCGCGATATCGCCCGCGAACTGATCGATCGGGGTCGCGATGGCTACGCCGCCTGGTTGTGCGAAAACCTGGGGAGCGCTGAAGAACGGATTCGCTCTACCGATGTGCGCGGTCTGCTCGACCTCGACGCTGCAACGCTCAATGTCCTGATTCTGATCAAGGAATATGACGCCTCGGGTCAAGGGATCGGCCCGGCTCTTGGCATCCCCGACGAAGAGTTGGCAACGGCCAAAAAACTGATTACCCGCGAAGAGGTGCGAGCGATCAGCCTGGCCAAGCTGCGCCTGCGCCACGACATGACCCTGTGGGATATCGGAGCAGGTTCCGGCTCGGTAAGTATCGAAGCGGACCACCTGCTCCCCAACGGCAAGGTCTTTGCCATCGAGCGTAACGTACAGTACGTCCCCCTGCTCAAGCAGAACCTTAAACGATTCAACGCGCGCAATGTGACCCTGATCGAAGGTGAAGCACCGCTCTGTCTCGATGATCTTGCCGATCCCGACCGGGTGTTCATCGGCGGTTCGGGAGGAAACCTCTGGGAAATCCTTTCTGCCGTCGACCAGCGTTTGACGGTCGGTGGCCGGGTGGTCATCAATGCCGTGACCCTCGACACCCTAACCGCCGCCACCGAGTATTTCGACAATGCCGGTTACGAACTGGAAGTGACCACCGTCAACATCGCCCGGACCAAACCGTTGACCGACTACAAGATGTTCGAAGCTCACAACCCGGTGTTTGTCGTGGTTGCAATCAAAGAGTAAGTCGCCTTGCCTGGAGGTTGTTCGTGAATCTGGATTTTGTGAAAAATCTGATGTTGTGGTTGATGGTCCTGCCCCTAGTCGCCGGGTGCAGTGACTTCAACGAAATGAAGAGCAGTAAACTGCATGGCCAGGCCCAGCGACTGGTTGAGCAGGGAGAGACCTACCAAGCGGAAAAGGTGCTCGATGAGTTGGTTGAAAAATACCCCGGCTCACGTCTGGCTGTTCCCGCTGCACAGCAGAGGGAGAGCTTACAACGACAGCGTGAACAGCAGGAGCACCGACTCTACAGCAGGCTGCTTGACAGCTACCGCCAGGTCTTTGATGGCTATCTCTCACTGTACGGAGAGTACCCGGGCAGCTTGGAGGCTTTCGATAACAGCGGCTATTTCTTTGACAGTGATTATCTCGCCGAAATTATCGACGACCGGATGAACGTCTACCTGTGGCTGCCGGGTGACAAGCGTGGCTTTCTGCTTTGGTGCCTGCACGATGAGCCGGCACGGGGCTTTCAGTTGATCGGCAACTCAGCAAGGGCGACCCCCTTCGAGCGGCAACAGGGTCTTCTCGAACTGGAGAACCGTTTCCGCGTAGCCGACCGCAAAGGGAATCTGAAGATTCTGCAACCCGGGTCTTAACCTGTAAGAATACCCTTAAGATGAAGCCGATCTGGCACCAATCCTACACCCTTTCTCAACTGCGACCGATGGAGCAGGGGAACATGCTCAGTCACCTCGGTATCGAATTGACCGAGTTGGGCGGGGACTATCTGGTAGGGACCATGCCGGTCGATGAGCGCACTTCCCAACCGGCAGGACTTCTGCATGGGGGGGCGTCGGTTGTACTGGCTGAATCGTTGGGGAGTATTGCCGCAAATCTCTGCATCGACCCCACCAGCCGGGTCGCTGTTGGTCAGGAAATCAGCGCCAGCCACCTGCGCCCTTTACGGCGAGGAACGGTCACCGGTGTCGCCCGCCCTGTACATCTCGGGCGGAACTCCCAGGTTTGGGAGATTCGGATCACCGACCATCGTCAACGCCTGGTCTGCATTTCCCGACTGACGGTGGCAGTGGTCGCGACCGGCCATGGCGGGGGTGCCCAGATTGTCACCCCCGACCATGACTGAGCCCGTTACAGGGAATGAGGTTATTCGCGGACGAAGGTGTTGATGTCGGTTTCGTGAACCATCCCCATCAGTCGGGCGAACTCCGATTCGATCAGCTGGAAATGATGATCGGTCGACTTGGCGTTCTGCTCGAAAACCTTGCGAACCTCCTCATCCTCGATCCGCTCCGCCAGTGCCCGCAGCTTGTCGGCCAGCTGCCGTTCCTTGGCCAGAGCCATCTCCATCGCCTTGCGCTCGTTGAAGTCCCCTTCCTTGATCGCATTCAAGTCGGCAATCCATTCGGCGTCAGCCGCGGGGGGGGCGCTGATGAACGCCTCAAAATCGATGGGCTCCCCTTTGTAGACGTTAAAGAACCACTCGGCATGTTCGCGCTCTTCGCGGGCCAGCAGTTCGAACACCTTTTTCGCTTCGGCGCTCTTCATCAACTCGGCCCCACGCCGGTAAAAATCCATAGCATTCTTTTCGGTCTGCATCGAACGCCGCACCGCATCATTGACATCGACATTTTCAAACATTGAGACTCCTCCTCTATAAAAGGCTTATTTTTGAAAGTCTTGCCAGCATACCAAATTGGTAAGCAAAAGCAATCGTCAACATCAAAAATCGGCCACCTGAACAAGTTTTGTGATCACTTCCGAACCGCCCGCAATGAGATTTGTCACTGTTCTCAAGGCATGTTTGCAAGGCATTTCAGTTGACCCATGACCCGGCCTTCGATATATAGTGCCGTCACAATTACCTCATTTCGATACGCTCTTTGATCACGGATCCACCTGGAGAGTTTTTCTATGCCTATATTGAACAGGGTCTTTGTCGTCGGAATCCTGCTGTTGCTGGCA
This sequence comes from Desulfuromonas sp., assembly GCA_002869725.1. GTDB lineage: Bacteria > Desulfobacterota > Desulfuromonadia > Desulfuromonadales > BM103 > BM103. Next base: position 17,841 of record PKTY01000357.1, read on the forward strand.
AGTCCGGTATTTGCCGACGAAATCTTTTCGCTGAAGGTCGGGCATCAGACATTAACGCCCAAGGGGTCTTTTGCCGTCGATGGCATGGGACTTTCCGGAACAAGGGTCGATGTTGAGGAGCACCTCAACTACGACGACAGCGAGGACCTTTTTGCCGAAGCGGCCGTTCAGTTGGGCGATTTCAGACTGAGCGCAGCCTACCTGCCGATCGGCTTCTCGGGTTCAGCCCTCCTCGACCAGACCCTGATCTTTGACGGTGTTTCATTCGATTCCGGCAACCGTATCGCCAGCACGACCGACATTGATCTGTACGATGTCGCTTTGTGCTGGTACCTGCTCAACGTCGACGACCTGCCGGCACGTCTGCAGATCGGCCCGGAACTTTCCGTCAAACTCATCGACGCCACCGTCGCCATGCGCGAACTGGCAACGGCGACAACTCGAGATGACTCACTGCAAGGAGCTCTGGCAACGGTCGGCCTGCGTGCCAAGATCGGTCTGGCCGATTTCCTGTCGATCAGCGGCCGAGTCGGCTACTTCGGATACGGGGGCAACACCTTTCTCGACACCGATGCTCAGGTCGAGTTCTCACCGTTGCCGATGGTCGGCCTGTTTGCCGGCTTCCGGCTGCTTGAACTCGACATCGATGAGTCGGGCGTCGTGATAGATACAACTCTAGAGGGCCCCTACCTCGGGGCCATGATCCGTTTCTGACGACTTTCAAGATATTCAGGAGTCCACGCCATGCAACAGACACCCGACCAACTGGTACAGATCCGCTGGCACGGCCGCGGCGGCCAGGGGGCGATCACGGCCGCCAAGGTCGTCGCCGAAGCGGCCTTTCGCAGCGGCTACCACGATGTGGTTATGGCCCCGACCTTCGGCACCGAGCGGCGTGGCGCACCGGTCACCACCTCGCTTAAACTCTCTATGAGCAAGATCTACGACCTTTCGCCGATCACCGAACCGGACGTGGTGGTGGTCCTCGACCATATGATCCTCCATGAGGTCGACGTCACCGCCGGCCTCAAACCCGGAGGGTGGATCATCATCAACTCGCCGCATCCGGCGGCAAAGCATTGTTTTGCGGGGTTCCGAGTCGCTGTTGCCAACGTCACCCGCCTCGGCATCGAAGCCGGGCTGCGTAAAGGGGTGGTCAACAGCGGCGTGATCGGGGTTTTGGGGGCCGCCACAGGGCTGGTCGCCATCGACACCCTGGCCACAGCGATTGCCGACGAGTTCTCCGGGCGCAGCCCGGAAGCCAACGCCCAGTCGGCGCGGCTTGCTTATGCCGCAGCACAAACCATCGACTGCACAGGAGGGTCTTGACATGCCTGATCCCCGCTTCAAAGTTCTCACCTCAGCTAGCAGTTCCGGCCCTGGTGACGCCGGCCGCACCGGCTCCTGGCGGGTCGAGCGGCCGGTCATCGACATGCACCGCTGCGTTCCGGCCAAAACCGGCAAACATGCCTGCCACCTCTGCTGGCTCTACTGCCCGGACAACGTGGTCAGCAAGGACCTGGAACCGCAAATCAACCTGGAATACTGCAAGGGCTGCGGCATCTGCGCCGAGGAGTGCCCGGCCAAGGCCATCAGCATGGTTCCAGATGAAGACTTTCTGGAAGGAGGTGGAGATGAGTAGTGCGATCATTGAATCCGGCAATGTCGCAGCGGCCCTCGCCGTCCAACTGGCGCGCGCCGAAGTGATCGCCGCCTACCCGATCACCCCGCAGACCCCGGTCACCGAAAAGCTATCGGCTTTGATCAAATCGGGAGAGATGGATGCCGAGTATGTGGCCGTCGAAAGCGAGCACAGCGCGCTGGGAGTCTGTATCGGCTCAGCGAGTTGCGGCGTACGCCCGTTCACGGCAACCTCCGCCAACGGCCTGCTCTACATGAGCGAACAGCTGCACTGGGCCGCCGGAGCCCGTCTGCCGATGGTGATGTGTGTGGTCAACCGCGGAGTCGGCGCCCCCTGGTCGGTCTGGAACGACCACCAGGACGCCATCAGCCAGCGCGATACTGGCTGGATCCAGTTATTTGCCAAGGATCATCAAGAGATCGTCGACATGACCCTCAAAGCCTTCCGGCTGGCGGAGTTGGTCCATATCCCAGTAATGGTCAATTACGACGGCTACTACCTGTCTCACACCTATATGCCGTTTGAACTGCCTGCCGCCGAGCAGGTCGACTCCTTCCTCCCCCCCTTCGAATATAAGCACGCCCTGCGTCCCGAGCAGCCGGAAAGCCTCAATACCGTGACCTTGCCCGACGCCCGCCTCGATATTAATGGTGAAAAGCGGGGTGGCTATATGGACCTACGCCACAATCTTCACCATGAGATGGGGATGGCAATCGAGGTCTGGCAGGAGATCGATCAGGATTTCCAGAACCGCTTCGGGCGCGGTGGACATCCGGTCGTCGATCCATATCGCTGTGCCGATGCCGAGTTTGTGGTGATCGCCATGGGGACTTTGGCGAACCAGTTTCGCGATGTTATCGACCGGCTGCGCGAGCAGGACGGGCTCAGGGCCGGGGTGCTGTCCCTGCAGGTCTACCGTCCTTTCCCGGGAAAACGGATCGCAGAACAATTGCAGTCGGCCAAAAACGTACTGGTCTACGAAAAGGGCTTAAGTTATGGCTGCCAGGGAGCCCTGTATGGCGATGTCAAATCGGCCCTCTATCCCTATCCGGCCCGCCCGCTGCTGCATAACTTCATCGTCGGCCTGGGTGGACGCGAGATCCCCACCGAATCTCTCTACCAATCGATGAAAACCGCCTGCCGGGAGGGCGCATCGATGTCTCCGGCACAACGCGACCTGCCGCAGTGGATTGGATTACAGCTATGAACCAGCTTGCCAGAACCAACGTCCTCAACCTGACCACCGAGGAGTTCATCCATCCCGGCAACCGGGCATGCACCGGTTGCGGGTTGAGCATCCTCTACCGCATCGGCCTCAAGGCCCTGGGCCGCGACTGCATTTTCGTGGTGCCGCCGAGTTGCCTGACTGTAATGCAGGGGCTCTTTCCTGTCGCCGCCACCCAGATGCCAATCCTCAACTGCACCTTCGCTTCGACCGCAGCGATCGCCTCAGGGGTGCGGGCAGCTGTGAAACGCCTCGGGCGTGAAACCCAGGTGGTGGCCTGGGCCGGCGATGGTGGCACCGCCGACATCGGTATCCAGGCTCTGTCCGGAGCACTGGAACGCTGCGAGGACATCATCTATATCTGCTACGACAACGAGGCCTATATGAACACCGGCGTCCAGCGCTCGGGAACCACGCCTCAGGGCTCGCTGACCACCAATACTCCCTTTTCGGGCAAGAGCGAACAGGGCAAAAACGTCCCGGCCATTGTCGCCGCTCACAACCCGGCTTACCTGGCGACCTGCTCGGCCAGTTTCCCCCTCGACTTTCACGACAAGCTGCTCAAGGCCAAACAGATCAAGGGGCTCAAATACCTCCACATCCAGACTCCCTGTCCACCCGGCTGGGGGATCGAGGAGCACAAGACCATCGCTGTCGGTCGAATGGCCGTCGAGTGCGGCCTGTTTGACCTCTATGAAATCGACAATGGTCGTATGCAATTGACCGGTCCCTCCCTCAAGCAGCTCAAGCAGGAGAGACTACGCCCGGTCAACGAGTATCTGCAGCTCCAAGCCCGCTACAAAGCCCTCGACGTCGACCAGGTTGCAGCCCTCCAGCAACAGGTCGACCGCAAATGGGCCGGCTACCGCCAGGAGTTTGCCATCAGCTGAGCTGCAAAAGGGCAAGCGAAGATATTTCATGGCCATCGTCACTACGGTGGCCATCCTTTATTCATCAGATAAAACATCGTTATAAACGACTTGAAGTCTGGTCAGACGACTGCTAATATCAACATTTATTTCAAGGCAAGAGGCAGGGAAACCAGTTCCGGGCCTGGCCATCACCAGAGGATGTCTGCATGACCGATCAACCTGCGATTCTCCAGGTCAACGATATCTCCCTCACCTTCGGCGGCGTCAAGGCGCTGCAGGGGGTGAGTTTTGCCGTCAATTCCGGCGAACTCTTTTCGATCATCGGCCCGAATGGTGCCGGCAAAACCTCGATGCTCAACTGCATCTCCGGCCGCTACCACCCTCAGGTCGGCGAAATCCGCTTCCGCGGCGAGGAAATCACCCGCCTCAAACCGAACCAGCGTTGCAACCTCGGCCTCGGTCGCACCTTTCAGAACCTGGCCCTGTTCAACCACATGACGGTCCTCGACAACATCCTGGTCGGCCGTCACCACCTGATGAAGAACAATGTCCTGACCGGTGGTCTCTACTGGCTGACCGGTGCGCGCCGCGAAGAACTCGAACATCGTCGTCAGGTCGAGGAGATCATCGATTTTCTGGAGATCGCCCACATCCGCAAGGCTCAGGCCGGCACTCTCTCCTATGGCCTGCGTAAACGGGTCGAACTGGCCCGCGCCGTTGCACTCAAACCCGAACTGATTCTTCTCGATGAGCCGATGGCCGGCATGAATCATGAGGAGAAAGAGGACATGGCCCGCTACATCATCGACCTCAACGAAGAGTGGGGGATGACCGTGGTGATGATCGAGCACGACATGGGAGTCGTGATGGACCTCTCCCACCGGGTCATGGTCCTCGATTTCGGCAAGCGGATCGCCCTGGGTCTGCCCGAGGAGATCCTTGCCGACGATCTGGTTCGCAAGGCCTATCTCGGGGAAGAGGACGAGGCTCTGACGGAATCCGACAGCGAAGGCGCCGTGGAGATCGCCCGATGACTGTGCAGCACCCGGACATCTCCCGCTACGACACCTTTCCGAAGCTGCTGGCCTACAACGCCGCCCACTGGCCTGGTCAGATCGCTCTGCGTGAAAAGGCTTTCGGTATCTGGAAAGAGCTGACCTGGCGGGATTATCACCAACTGGTACGTAACATTGCCCTCGGCTTGAGCGAGCTCGGCATCGGTCGTGGCGATGCCGCCGGCATCATCGGTGATAACCGACCGGAGTGGATCGCCGGAGAGATCGCCGTCCATGCCTTGGGCGGCATGATCTTCGGTATCTACCAGGACTCTCTCAATGAAGAGGTCACCTATCTGATCAACTACGCCGGGGCACGGGTGATTGTTGCCGAAGACGAGGAGCAGGTCGACAAAGTGCTGCAGATCACGGCAGACTGCCCGTGCGTTGAGCACATCATCTACAGCGACCCGCGTGGCATGCGCAAATACGACGATCCACGCCTGTTGAGCCTCGAAGAACTGGTCGGCAAGGGAGCGGCGCGCCACGCAGCCGACCCCACAGCCTATGAGCGAATGGTCGCCGTCGGAAAGGGCGAGGATATCGCCATTCTCTGCCCGACATCAGGCACCACCAGCAAACCGAAGCTTGCCATGCTACAGGCCGGCTCCCTGCTGCGCCACTGCCAGTACTACCTGCAGGCCGACCCGCGCAACCCCGGCGACGACTACGTGTCGGTGCTGCCGCTCCCCTGGATCATGGAACAGGTCTACGCCGTCTGCCAGGCGTTGATGGCCAGGCTGGTGGTCAACTTCGTCGAGGAACCGGAGACCCAGATGGAGGACCTACGAGAGATCGGTCCACATTTTGTGCTGCTGGCACCGCGGGTCTGGGAATCTCTGGCGGCAGATGTCCAGGCGCGGATGATGGACGCCTCCCCTTTCAAACGCTGGATCTATCAATTTTGTATCCGACGGGCCATCGACAGCTTCAAAAAGACAGGCAAGCCATCGAAGCTCGCTTACTGGCTGATCTTCAAGCCCCTCAAAGACCGGCTCGGGTTCAGTCACCTGCGCAGTGCGGCAACCGGCGGTGCGGCGTTGGGACCGGACACCTTCAAGTTCTTCCTCTCCATGGGAGTCCCCCTGCGCCAGATCTATGGCCAGACCGAACTGGCCGGGGCCTACACCATCCACGCCGCCGACGATGTCGATTATGATAGCGTCGGAGTCCCTTTCGAAATGAGCGATGTACGTATCGACAACCCCGATGAAAACGGCGTCGGAGAGATCGTCGCCCGCAACCCGGGGATGTTTTGTGGCTATTTCAAAAACGAGGAGGCGAGCCGCGGGGTCGTCGATACCGACGGCTGGATGCGCACCGGCGATGCCGGCTATTTCAAGAAAGAGAACGGTCATCTGGTGGTGATTGATCGCATCAGCGACATTGCAGCCACTGACTGCGGCGCACGTTTTTCGCCGCAGTTCATTGAAAACAAGCTCAAGTTCTCGCCTTTTGTCGCTGAAGCGGTGGTTCTCGGCAACCAGCGCCCCTACCTGACAGCGATGATCTGCATTCGTTTCGACATCGTCGCCAAATGGGCCGAGAAGCGCGGCGTCGCCTTTACCAACTACATTAACCTCTCGGCCCAACAATCGATCTACGAGCGGATCCGCCGCGAGGTCGAAACCGTCAATGAGACCCTCCCGGTCGCACACCGGATCCGCAAGTTTCTGCTCCTCTACAAGCAACTCGACGCCGATGACGGCGAACTGACCCGCACGCGCAAGGTGCGTCGTGGAGTCATCCGC
>PKTY01000313.1 GCA_002869725.1 Desulfuromonas sp.
ACAGCTCTCTCCCAGGATTTTATTGCCGTCGATGACAATAACAAAGGGGTGACCCAGGATGGTACAGTCCTTTACCCCTATGCCTCACTGCAGTCGGCCATCAACGCTGCCAGTTCAGGCGACAGCATCCGAGTTGCCGGAGGGATCTACTTGGAAAGTCTTGAGATCCGCAACAAGCAGCTTCACCTCTATGGCGGCTATACCGGTGCCGAAAGCGCAGCATACCAGAGCGGTTCAGGGGGCGACTTTACCAGCCGCAATCTGGAGAACTCGTTCAGTCGCCTGCAGGGTGATGGCAGTGCGCCAGTGATTCTTCTGGTTCTTGATCAGACGCGCGGGTCGAGTATCGATGGATTCGTGATTACCGACGGCAACCGTGGGATCGTACTCGATTCGGATGAAACCTGGCCCTACCTGTCGGATATCACCATCACCAACAATCTGATCGAATACAATCAGAGCGACGGGTTTGGTGGCGGCCTGTTCCTCTCCGGTCAGCGCATTACACTCAAGAACAACCTGATTCGCAACAACAGCGCCGGATTTGGGGCTGGGCTTGCCGGTTCTGTTATCAATCTGCAGATGACCAACAACCACATCATTGACAATCAGATTCAGAACGATCATGGCGGCGGCATGTTTATGACTGCGACAGGTCGCATCGATTCCAACTTGTTTCAAGGCAACGATGTCGGCACTCTTGCGGGATATGGTTGGGGAGGAGGGGCGATCATTATTGGGCGCGTCGAGGACGACAATGGCAGTTTGGTTAACGAGCCAGTTCTGCTGTCCAATAACACCTTTACCGGAAACCACGCTGAATCTCAGGGTGGTGGAATCTTCATTGATGAAGGGGCAATGGCCGTGCTCCAGAACAACTTAGTGGTTAGAAACACTTCGGGCGAAGGAGGGGCGGGGATTTACGTCGATGGTGCCGGGACCTCAGATCATTCTGATCTCCGATCCGAGGCCACAATAATCAATTGCACTGTAGCGGATAACGCCAGCAGTGGTTATGACGGAAACGGGCTGATGGTTCAGTATTCAGATGTGACGGTCACAAACTCCCTATTTTGGGGCAATGGAGACGACTTTTCCGTCGTCGATGATGAGCATGGTGTCTTGGGAACTCTGTCTGTTAATTATTCGTTGTCTGACGAGATATTTAGTGGGATGGGGAATGTGACTGTTGATCCTTTGTTCGTGTCCTCGTCAGGGGGGGACTATCACCTCAGATCAACGACTGGCCGCTGGAACGTCGTCACAGAGACGTGGACTCAGGATAGCGTCCAGAGCCCAGCGATAGACGCGGGAGACCCAGCGTCGGATTACAGCCTTGAGCCCCTTGAAAATGGAGGGCGAATCAATATGGGTGCTTATGGAAATACCGTTGAGGCGAGTCAGAGCCCTAGAAATTGATTCGTTTGATTCTACTCTAAAGAGATCAACAAGTGAGGGTAAATCGCCCCGGTTTATGGTGTCGGGATAGATACTCCGAACCTCTTACTTGCCGTGGGTGCTGAATAATTACCCTTTTTCTTTAATGAATGATTGCCTCCTGCTCGCTGCTTGCTATGATTTGAGTACGTCAAATTTTTCCGTGCATTTTTTACTGCACATCGTTCTGAAAACCATTCAAAACGAGGAGATGGTTCGATGGTCAAAGTAAAAACATTCACAAATGAAATCAGGGTGCTACACGCGATGAAAGAGCTTGCGGAGCTAGATGATCACGTCAACGATTTTATAGCCAACAACAATGTAGTAAAGGTCATTTCTGTTTCTGATTCGTGCTCTTCCGGGAATGGCAACACGATAGGGATTGTCAGGGTCCTCGCATATGAAGCGCCATAAAATTCTCCTTGCGATGATATTTAGCGGGTAAAGGCCCTCACCATCTATTTATCTTCTTGGGCTGGTAGTAGATCACCACGTTGAGTCTGATAGGGAAGGAATATTTATGTGCAAAGTTTTGATCGTTCATTACAGCATGTATGGCCACACTTTAAAGATGGCAGAGGCAGTCGCCGAAGGCGTTCGAGAAGTGGAAGGATGCGAAGCGGTCATGAAGCGCATACCTGAAACGCTATCCGAGGAGGTTCTCGGTATGATGGGTGCGCTTGAGGCTCAACGGGCCATGGCGCACATACCTGTGGCGAGCGTTGACGATTTGTCGGAAGCCGACGCGATCATCTTCGGCACTCCGACCCGCTTTGGCAACATGTGCGGGCAAATGCGACAGTTCCTGGATGCCACCGGAGGTCTTTGGCAGAAAGGGGCTCTGGTTGGCAAGGCCGGAAGCGTCTTTACCTGCTCCGCTACTCAACACGGGGGGCAGGAGTCGACCATTCTCACCTTTCACACCAATTTGCTGCATCATGGAATGGTGGTTGTCGGCTTACCCTATGCCTTTGCCGGGCAGATGGGGGTCTCTGAAATTACAGGGTGCAGTCCCTACGGCGCTTCGACCATTGCTGGTGGCCAAGGGGAGCGGATGCCAAGTGAGAACGAACTGGCTGGAGCCCGTTTCCAGGGGGGCCATGTGGCAAAGATAGCCTTGAAGCTCAAAGCATAGAGGGTATTTTGCTTAGACAAGTCATGGCGTATGGAACTCAGATCGGTATCGGACTTGATACGGTTCCGTTTAATGTAACAGGAAAGGTAAAGATAATGAGTGCAAGCATCGAATATTGTGGTATGTGAGGCTATGAAGCCAAGGCTGTCAGTTTGGCAGCTTTACTAAAGAAGCATTGCTCGATCAATGCTGAGCTGATTAAATCCTCTGGCGGAGTTTTTGAAGTTGTTGTCGATGGTAGGCTGATTTATTCAAAGAAAGAAACGGGTGAGTTCCCGGACGAGATGAAGCTGATCAAGGGGCTTGGCTGCACGTGAGTGAATGTCCTAGAGATCATGAATCCAATCAAAAAGGGCCACCCCTAAGGATGGCCCTTTTTGCAAAAAAAACGACAGTAAGACTATTTCTTTTTGGCAGCACGTGCCTTAGCAAGACCATCGGCAAGGCCTTTATCAATGGCCATCTGACGACGTGATTCCGAATAGGACTTTGCTGCCAGCGCTGTCCCGGCTGGGATATCAAACTGAGCCCTGTACTCTTTGGGGGTCAACTCGTGTGCCTGAGCAAGATGACGCTTCAGAGTCTTGAAACCTTTACCGCAAACCATGCAGTAAATGGTATCTTTGCCAAAAGCCTTACGCTTTGACACTGCAGGAACATTTTCTTCCTGAACGTCTCCTGCTACAGGCACAGTCTCACCTTTTTCCAGTGCTGATAGAGTTGCATAAACCTCTTGGATCTCAGCAATGATTTCATCTTTTGTCATACTGCTTGCAGAAGCGTGAGCTGCTACAATTTCTGTTGCCATCTCAATCAAGTTAGCCATTGTTTTCTCCTTTTGTAGTTTTGAAGGCGCAAACAATATAGTCTGCAAAATGAATTGTCAAACATATTATCATAAAAAGGTGTTCTGTGGGATTTAGTGAATTTGAAATTAAAAGATTGGAGAAACTTACTCGCGAATTCATCAACCATCTTAGGCCTCCTGTTGATGTCCGCGACAAAGTTGACCTAGGCTGTCGAATTGAAGGGCAGAGCGTCTATCTTTACGAGATTCGTGCGAGATGGGATCAACCCGAAGTGAAACTTGAGTCAGCAATTGCCAAAGCGACTTTTGTGAGATCGAAAAAAGTATGGAAGATTTCCTGGAAGCGTGCTGATTTGAGATGGCACAAGTATCAACCCTGCCCTGAAGTAAACTCTATAGAGCGTTTTCTTGAAGTGGTGGATGAAGATTCCTTTGGTTGCTTCTGGGGATGACCCATCGCGTATCCACTATCGTCCGGCTCGGAGTTTTTATGCGCACACTCTGGCTGATCA
>PKTY01000188.1 GCA_002869725.1 Desulfuromonas sp.
ACCAGCTCACGAAAAAGAGGGCCAGCAGGCCCTCTTCGGATTCAATAACATTAACTCAGACCGACCAGCATTGACAGTCTGCGGCTTGCGGCGCCCCGGCACTCAGGACGAAACAGTGACCTGCTTGAGCAGGTTGAGCTCATCGAGAACCTTGCCCGAACCGAGCACTACGCAGGAGAGCGGATCTTCGGCAATCATCACCGGCAAGCCGGTCTCCTCATGGAGAAGCTGGTCGAGGTTGCGCAGCAAGGCTCCGCCTCCGGCCAGAACAATCCCCTTGTCGACAATATCGGCCGCCAACTCAGGAGGGGTTCGCTCCAAAGCGATGCGCACCGCCTCGACAATCGAGTTGATCGGCTCGGAGAGAGCTTCACGTATCTCCTTGGAATCGATTTCCAGTGTCTTCGGAATGCCACTGACCAGGTCGCGCCCCTTGACTTCCATCGTCCGCTCGGTCGCTTCGGGGTAGGCACTTCCGATCTGGATCTTGATCTCCTCCGCCGTACGCTCGCCGATCAGCAGGTTGTATTTGCGCTTGAGGTGCTGAACCAGGGCTTCGTCCATCTTGTCGCCACCGACCCGCACGCTCTTGGCATAGACGATGCCCGCCAGGGAGATCACCGCAACTTCCGTGGTCCCACCACCGATGTCGACAATCAGGTTACCGGAAGCTTCGGTGATCGGCAACCCGGCGCCGATCGCCGCCGCCATCGGCTCCTCGATCAGGTAGACCTCCCGGGCCCCGGCCGATTCCGCCGATTCGCGGACCGCGCGCTTTTCAACCTGGGTAATGCCGGAAGGAACGCAGATCACAATGCGTGGCCTGACCAGCGCCTTGCGATTGTGAATCTTGCGAATAAAGTAACGTAGCATCTCCTCGGTGATGTCGAAATCGGCAATCACCCCATCCTTCATCGGCCGAATGGCGACAATGCTCCCCGGTGTCCGGCCGAGCATGTTCTTGGCTTCGGTACCGACCGCCAACACCTTCTTCTGGCCGACATGATCCTTCTGGACCGCAACCACCGAAGGCTCGCTGACCACCACCCCTTTCCCCTTGAGATAAACCAGGGTGTTGGCCGTCCCCAGATCAATCGCCAGATCGTTGGAAAACATGCCGAGTATTGCATCGAACAGATTGATCATCGTTCGTCTAACTCCTTGAAGGGTAAAGAATCCAAAACAGTTTGCACCTTACCCGAAAAATGTTGTTAACACTAGCAAAACCGCTCTCCCATTTCAAGCCAGAAAAGGAAAGGTATTGCATTTGCAGAGTCGTTTGTCTAACATCCATCCCTATTGTCAAAATTGTAAAAATCCAATCCGAGGAGACGTCTCGACAGATGCTCGATCTAGTCCGAAACAAACAGAAGTCCATTATCATTAAATTGGCCTTTGCCGTGATCATTCTCAGCTTCGTTATCGGCTACGCCATGCTGACCGCACCCGGGGGGCCAGACGGCGAAAGTCCTTCAGAGATTGCCGCCCTCGTCAATGAGGAGGCGATCAGCTACAGCGACTTTCAGAACGCCTACAGCAACCTCTACCAGCTTTATCAGAATATCTACCAGGATCAGTTCAGCCCAGCCCTTGAGCAGCAACTGAAACTGGCCGATAAAGCCATCAACGGCCTGATCGATCAGACCCTGCTGCGCAAAGAGGCAGAGCAGTCGGGCCTCGAGGTCCCCCAGAAGGAATTGGTCGAAACCATTGCCCAGATCCAGGCCTTTCAGGACAACTGCAGATTCAGCCGTGATCGCTATCTGCAGGTTCTTGCCTACCAGCGGCTGAGTGCTGAACAGTTTGAAGAGATGCAGCGTACCGAACTGCTGGTTGAGAAGGTACGGGCCAACCTGCAGAAAGGGATAACCGTTTCAGAAGAAGAGATCGAAGAGGAATTTCAATCCCGTAACGACACGTTTAACCTGCAGTTTGTCCGGTTCTCACCGATACAGTTCGAGGACCAGGTCGCTGCTGACGATACCCAGCTGGCCGACTATTTTGAACAGCATCAGGAAGACTTCCGCGTTCCTGAGAAGGTGGCCATCCGCTATCTCCAGTTTGTTCCCGAACGCTATACCGACCAGGTCAGCTTCAGCCAGGAGGAGCTGGAAAAGTTCCACCGGCGCCATCCTGACCAGTTCGAGATCGCAGAGCAGGTTCGGGCCTCCCACATCCTGATCAAGGTCGATCCGGATGCTGAACCATCGGTTCTCGAAGAACGGCGCAGCGTCGCCGAGCAGGTTCTGGCAGACGCCAAGTCCGGCCAGGATTTTGCCGAACTGGCCCGCACCTGGTCCGATGACAAGGCGAGCGCCGCCAGGGGGGGTGATCTCGATTTCTTCGGTCGAGGCAGCATGGTCCCTGAGTTCGAACGTGCCGCTTTTAATATGGACCCGGGTGAAATCAGCGACCTGGTCAAGACCAACTTCGGCTACCACATCATTAAAGTCGATGCCTACATCGAGCCCGGCATCAAACCCCTCGATGAGGCGATCGACGAAGTCAAGCAAGGACTACGCGCCGAAAAATCGCGTCAGCTCGCCTTCGAGAAGGCGATGGACGCCTACAACATCAACCGTAAAAGCGGTGACCTCCAGGCTGCCGCCGAAACCAACGGCCTCGGCATCAAGGAAACCTGCCTGTTTGCCGCCGGCGATGCGATCGNAGAGAGCGGCCTGTTCGCCCGTGACGGGGTCGTCGATGGCATCGGTGCCAACCAGGAGGTGATCGACGCCGCCTTCGCCCTCGCAGAAAACGGTCTGGCTCGACCGATCACTACAGAGGATGGCGTCCTGTTGATCGGTCTCAAGGAGCGGGTCGCCAGCCATATCCCGGAACTGCCTGTGGTCAAGGACCAGGTCCTTGCCGCCTATCGCCAAACCGAGGCCAGTGGGCTCGCCGAGAAGGCGGCGGAGCAGTTTCTCGAGCAACTGAGAGTTGACGCTTCCATGGCAAAGCTGGCTAAGAAAGCCAAGGTCGATGTCGAAGAGACCGGTGAATTCACGCGCAGCTATGCTCCTTTCATGCCGCGCATCGGCACATCACAAGAACTTGCCGATGCCGTTTTTGCTCTTCCTGAGTCTGTCAACCTGCTCGATCGCGTCTTTTTAATTCAAAACCGCTATCTGGTCGCTGCCATCAAGGAGCGTCAGACGGCTGATCTCAATGAGCTCGATGAGGCCAAGCGCAATGAACTGCGCGAGACCCTGCTCACCCGTAAACAGAATGAAGCGGTGGATAAGCATATTGATGCGCTGCGCTCGGCAGCATCAATCAGCATCGCGCCGAGAGTCCAGACCCTACTCGACAAGGAGAACCCGTCATGAGCCTAACCGTTCTGCAGACCGACTTCCCCACCCTGAATCTGGTCAACCGGGGCAAGGTCCGCGATATTTATGACCTCGGCGAACATCTGCTGCTGGTGACCAGCGACCGCCTTTCAGCATTCGATGTCATCATGGCGGAAGGGATTCCCAACAAGGGAAAGGTTCTCAACCAGATCTCAATCTTCTGGTTCAGGCAGATGGAAGACATCGTTGCCAACCATATCGTCGCGACAGACGTTAACGACTTTCCGGCCGAAACGCACCCTTACCGTGCCCAGCTCGAAGGCCGCAGCATGCTGGTCAAGAAAGCAAGGCCGTTACCGGTCGAATGCATCGTTCGCGGTTACGTAGCCGGCTCCGGCTGGAAAGAGTACCGTCAGTCCGGGACTATCTGCGGCATCGGCCTCCCAGCCGGTCTCGCCGAAAGTGCCAAGCTCGATCAGCCGATCTTCACCCCCTCGACCAAGGCCGAACTCGGCGAACACGATGAGAACATTCCGTTTAGCGAAGCCGTGCGCCTGTGTGGTCAGGAAGTTGCCGAACAGGTTCGTGACATCAGTATTGCCATCTACAACCGAGCCCGTGATTTTGCCCGTGACAAGGGGATTCTCATCGCCGACACCAAGTTTGAGTTCGGAGTTCAGGAGGACGGCAGCCTGCTCTGGATCGATGAAGCTTTGTCCCCCGATTCCTCCCGTTTCTGGCCCCTCGATCACTATCAACCGGGCGGGCCGCAGCCGAGTTTCGACAAGCAGTTCGTACGCGACTACCTGGAGACTCTCGACTGGAACAAGCAGGCGCCCCCCCCTCCGCTCCCGTCGGAGATCGTCGCCAAGACCTCGGAGAAATACCAGGAGGCTTTACGCCTGTTGACAGGGATCACTCTGTAAGCGGACAGAGGAGCAGTGACGTTTCGGGATGGAACCAGTTCTAACCCATATTCAGCTTGGGGGGTTGTCCATGTTTCTAAGAACCTTTGTGGTAATGCTGAGTTGCATCCTGATGCTCACCAGCTGTTCGTCCGTTTCCCCCAAGAACGACCCGCGGACCTTCGATCAGGCCGTCGAAGAGGCCGAGAACCTGGTTGCGCAAAAGAATTACGCGGCAGCCGCTGAACTCTACCGCACTGTCATCTTCAAGGAACCGACTATTGGCCGCCATTATCTGCGTCATGGCGAGATCCTCGAGCGCATCGACCGGGACAAGGACGCCCGCAAGGTTTACAAGCTCGCCCTGGAAAAGGTACCGGAAGACGATCCCGACCACAGCGAACTCGTTCTCCGCTTAGCACTTATCAACGCCAATCATCTTTACCGCCTCGACGAAGCGGAGGAGCTTCTCTTTTCATTACCAAACAGCAGCATTGAGCGCCACGACCTGGCAGCATTTCTCTACTACCAGGCGGCCCAGTACGAAGCAGCCCTGGAACTGCTCAACAAAGCCCTGCAGCAGGTCCGCGAAGCCGACCAGAAAGCGCTGTTGATGTACCATGCGTCGCTCATCTACCACGGCCTGGAGGACGAGAAGAACACCTTCGGTTCGCTCTACCACGCCATCAACCTCTCCGAACACCTCGGCCTGATCCGGGACATCGAAAACTTCTGGGAATTGATCAACGAGAAGACCCTGGGAGAGACAGGGCTGCCCAAGGACTGATCAGCCAGTCGGGTCTGCGTTTCACTTCAGTGGCTGCCCTGTCAGGGGTGGTAGACAAGGTATAACGCCATGCTGGAACGACTGTTCCAACTGAAAGAGCACGGGACCAACCTGCGCACCGAAGCCATTGCCGGCCTCACCACCTTTCTGACCGCCTCTTACATCATCTTTGTCCACCCCGGAATGCTTGCGGCCACCGGCATGGATCAGGGGGCACTGACCACCGTCACCTGCCTCTCTGCATCTCTGGCCACCCTGCTGATCGCGCTCTGGGCCAATGCGCCGCTGATGATGGCGCCGGGGATGGGCCTGAACGCTTTCTTCGCCTTCACCCTGGTTCTTGGCGAGGGAGTCCCCTGGCCAACGGCCCTTGGCGTGGTTTTTCTTTCCGGAGTCTTTTTCCTGGTTCTGACCTGGCTGGGATTTCGCGAGCGGATGGTGCGCGCCATTCCGCAATCATTGCGACTGGCCACCTCGGTCGGCATCGGCCTGTTCATCGCCTTCATCGGCATGAAAAACCTTGGGCTGATCGTTAAGAACGATGCAACCCTTGTGGCCCTTGGCAGCTTCTCCCCGGCGGTCGTTCTCGGGCTGGTCGGTCTCACCCTGGCAGTTCTGCTTGAAATCCGCAGGGTGCGCGGTTCCATTCTGCTGGCGATTTTACTGACCACTGCCGCCGGGATGCTTTTTGGCCAGTCGCCACTCCCCACCGGCATCCTCGCTCTGCCCCCCTCTCCGGCTCCCATCGCCTTCAAGCTCGACATTGCCGGGGCCTTGAATGTCTCTTTGTGGGCAAGCATCTTCTCTTTTATGTTTGTCGACCTGTTCGACAGCCTCGGCACGATGCTCGCAGTCTGCCGCGAGGCCGGCATGACCGATGAGAACGGCGAGATTCCGAAGCTGCCACGCATGCTGACTGCTGACGCTCTGGCCACCGTTGGTGGCGCACTGCTCGGTACCAGCACCACCACCACGTACATTGAATCAGCCAGTGGAGTCTCCGACGGCGGGCGCACCGGCCTGACCGGCGTAGTCACAGCCCTGCTTTTTGTCGCCGCAGCGTTCTTCACACCACTGATCGCTGCAGTGCCGGCCTACGCCACCGCCCCGGCCCTGATGATCGTCGGCATCTTTATGATGCGTGGCATCGGCGGAATCGATTTTTACCACTTTGAGGAAGGTGCCCCCGCCTTTCTGACCTTCATTCTCATGCCGTTGACTTTCTCCATTGCCACCGGCCTCGCCTTTGGCCTGATCTCTTTCGTGCTGTTCAAATTGCTTGCCGGTAGGATTCGCGAGTGTGATCCATTTCTGATCGGCGCCGCAATTTTTGCCGCCGTCAGTCTGCTTGTCTGAAGCAAGCCCAAAACAGTTCTGCCTTCCAGAAAAACCTGTTGACAGTGACAAAGCCCTTTGTTATAAATCTGCTTCCGTCACGGGGCTATAGCTCAGCTGGGAGAGCGCTTGAATGGCATTCAAGAGGTCGGCGGTTCGATCCCGCCT
>PKTY01000169.1 GCA_002869725.1 Desulfuromonas sp.
CACCTCGTCCATGTCGGTGGTGAAGTAGTCACGGATCGAGCGAATGACCAGATTGCTCTCTTTGTAGATCAGGGCGGGAGCCTTGGCCTTGCCGCTGAGATGGCGAATGTTCTCATAGAGGCGCAACAGGTAACGACTGTCGCGCTCTAATTCTTCACGGGTCTGATCGAGGGCGGCCGTGCGCACGATGTAGCCGACGTTTTCCGGAAGCTCCAAGGTGGCCATGGCCTTCTTTAACTGCTTGCGCTGGGCATCGTTCTCCGCTTTGCGTGAAACTCCGCGGGTCGAGCTGTCTGGCATCAGAACCATGTAACGTCCGGCCAGGGAGAGGTAGGTGCTCAGGGCCGCGCCCTTGGTGCCGCGTTCTTCTTTGGTGATTTGTACCAGCAGTTCCTGGCCGCGGTGTAGCAGGTCGGTAATGCGTGGCCGGCCGCGCCCTTCGCCGCTTTGGTAGTCGGGGCGCACCGTTTTGAAGTTGACTTCGTCGATCTGCAGAAAACCGAGGCGTTCGGCACCATAATCGACAAAGGCGGCCTGCAGTCCGGGCTCAACCCTGACCACAACCGCCTTGTAAATGTTCCCTTTGGTCTGTTCCTGGCCGGCAACCTCGATATCCAATTCGTTGAGGAGGCCGTTTTCAACAATCGCCACCCGGTTTTCTTCCGGAAGTATGGCGTTGATCAGCATCTTTTTTGACATAAAAACTTTCCGGACACACCGAGTCGCAGCAGGGGCTGTGTCCTGAACCATCTGAGGGCAGCCCGGCGTCAACAGCGGATGGCTCAACCGGAATTGGGAGCCTTTTGTTGCGTCTGGCAATTGCCGAAACTATTTTTATCGTCGAGAACCCCGAGGGTTCTAAGTGGCTGAAAAAATGGCTATATCATCATTAATTTAGAACTATAGCAGATGGTTCATGGCGGAGCAAGGTCCTTTCCCGATAAAGGCCCAAAGAAATGGACGGTTCAATGGTTCGGTCCATCAGATATGGCCCTGCCAAGGTCAGTCAGAGCGGTTTGGGACTGCACAGGTTTTCAGCCCGGTTGACTTTTGTACCACAGAATGCACACACGTACTTGGGGTCTTTGTAGAGCTGCTCGATGCGTTCATGCATCTCCTTGGCCTTGAGTTGGCACATGTGCAGCTCATAATGTTCTTCCGGGTTTTCACATTGCAGCTTGTCGGTCATGACTCTTCCTCCCCTTTACGTTTGTATGTCTAACATCTTAACGCACGGATGATATCCGTCAACTTGTCTGATATTTCTTAGGAAAGTTCCTTGATTTTTTGTGTTGAAGCCCCTATTTTCAAAGCTGGTTTTTTATGGTTCTGCTGTACTGGAGGGTCTCAGAATGAAAAGGGAACTGTTTGTCGCCTGCGCCTTATTGTTACTCTTGTTTGCGACAGGGCTTTCCATAGCCTGGGCGGAGACGTTGTTCATCGTCGATCGTGTGGTCGTCTCTTTGCGCAAGCAACCTGCTGACAATGCTTTGGTGGTCGGTTATCTGAAAACCGACCAGTCCGTGGAACTGCTTGAAGATGCCGGACAGTATGCCAAGGTGCGGACCGATGCCGGGGAAACAGGTTTTGTGCCGCACCAGTACTTGACCGCAAGCGAACCGAAGTCAGTGGTCATCAGCAAACTAGAGTTGGAGAGGGCTCAGCTTTTTGAACGGCTACAGGAGCTCGAAAAGCGTGTAAACAGATCGGGTTCAGAGAGCGGCAAGGCTCTCCAGGAAGCGAATCGTCAGTTACTGTCTGTGCAGCAGGAACTTGCAGGCGCCAGAGAATCCCTGTCGAAAAGCAACGTTGAGGTTCGCAAGCTTGCCAAGGATTACCAGACCCTCAAGGAGAACTCAGGGAATGTTGCGAAACTGCTCTCTGAACGGGATCGCCTCCTTAAGGAAAAACAGCAGCTGGTCGAAAAAACAGCTGCTGTTGAAGCTGAACGAGATTCCTTACTGAAAAAGGGGAGCATCAAGTGGTTTTTGGCAGGGGCCGGAGTTCTGCTGGTTGGCTGGATGATTGGTAAAGCCTCCGGGTCACGGCGACGCAGCTTCCTCTCCTGAACTATTCTCCCTTGTTTGGCCAGGAATTTTCCGATGTTAGGAGTCGACATGCTGGAAAGAGAGTCCATCAACTTTGATACCCAGATCTGTGCGGTGATTGGCAATCCGATCTCCCACAGTCTTTCACCGGCTATTCATAACGCCGGCTATGCAGCCAAAGAGCTCGACTTTGTCTATCTCCCCTGCCAGGTCGAAGACCTGGCAGGGATGCTGGCAGGTGTTCGTGCCATGCACAACTTTCGCGGCTTAAGTGTTACGATCCCGCACAAAGTTGCCGCCATGGGGCTGGTCGACGAGGTTGCCGAGGCAGACCGGATCATCGGGTCGATCAATACCATCGTCAAGGAAAATGGTCGATTGCTCGGACTTGGCACCGATGGCCCCGGAGCTCTCAAAGCGCTGACCGATGCCGGTGTCGACCCTAATTCTCGGACCGTACTGCTGCTCGGTTGCGGTGGCGCAGCGAGGGCTATCGCCTTTGCTCTGGCTCTGAAAACCAAGGTCGCCGAGCTGTTCCTGATGGATATCGATCAACAGGTTCTTGCCGGGTTAGCGTCCGACTTGAAGGCTCACACTTCGACCAAGATTGCTGCCGAGCAGTTTTCTGCAGAGGCTCTTGCTGCGGCTGTCGGCCGTGCGGATATTGTGATTCATTGCACACCGGTCGGTATGTATCCGAAACAGGATGTTTCTCTGGTGCCGCCTGAACTGTTTCACCCTGGGCAGACGGTTTTCGATATCGTTTACAATCCGCTGGAAACCAGGCTGTTGCGGGAGGCCAAAGAGCGTGGTTTGAAGACGATCTCCGGAGTCGAGATGTTTATCAACCAGGCCGTTCTGCAATTTGAGCATTTCACCGGGGGAGCAGCTCCGGAGGATATCATGCGGCGGGTGGTGATGGAGCATTTGACGAAATGAATGTTGTGCTGATCGGTTACCGCGGAACCGGTAAAAGTCATGTCGGCTACCTTCTGTCCCAGCGATTGGGTATGAAGTTGGTGAGCATGGACGCGGAAATCGTGCGTAACGCAGGAAAAAGTATTCCTCAGGTTGTCGAAGAGCACGGCTGGTCCCATTTCCGTGACCTGGAAACAGAAGAAGCGCGCCGCCTGGCTGATCAGGATGGCCTGATCATCGACTGCGGCGGTGGGGTCATCGAGCGCACCGAAAACACCGCTATTCTCAAACGAAACGCGCAGTTGTTTTGGCTCAAGGCCTCAGTACCCACTATCGTTTCCAGGATCGAGCATGACACCCAGCGTCCGGCCTTGACCAGCGGCAAGAGTTTCACCGAAGAGGTGGCCGAGGTTCTGGAGCGTCGCACCCCCCTGTATCAGAATGCTGCCGATTGCACCATCGACACCGACACCCGCACCCCTCAGCAGGTGGCAGATGCCATCGTGGCCCACCTCGGCTTTTGACCTGACTCCCTGTTAATCGTTCTTTTCTCCCCAGACCTTGTTCAGAAACTGGTCACGGCCTGAGTTGTAGCGGTAGAATTTATAGCGGACCGGGCTGTTCAGGTAGTAGTCCTGATGATACTCCTCGGCCGGGTAAAAAGTGCCGGCTGCTACGATCTCGGTGACGATTGGGGTGGTAAATCGCCCAGAAGCCGCGAGTTCAGTGCGGGATATCTCGGCCAGTTGCTTCTGCTCCTCGTTATGGTAGAAGATGGCAGAACGGTACTGGGTTCCGCGATCGACAAACTGGCCACCGTCATCGGTCGGATTGATGTTTGTCCAGAAGATATCAAGAAGTTGTTGGTAGCTGACCAGAGCAGGGTCGTAAACGACCTGGACGACCTCAGCATGCCCGGTGGTGCCTGATGAGACTTCTTGGTAAGTCGGATCTTTGCTGCTGCCACCCATATAACCGGAAATAGTGGCCTTTACTCCCTTGAGTTTGTCGAACGGTGGCTCCATACACCAGAAACAGCCACCGGCGAAAGTCGCCCTTGCGTTGGAAGATTCGTGAGTCACGGCTTGAGAGTCCTTTCTCGTATGAGTCTCGGCAGAAAAAGCCTGTATCGACAGGATTGCCAACAGGATGGGGACCAAAACGGACTTCAATAACCTATCCATGACACTCTCCTTTTTGCATAATCATACCATATCGGTCAGGATAATTCTTTTTTTCTGCTGGTTCTGTATTTCATTGGGCCCGGCCATGGCTGCAGAGCCTTTTGCGGTGGAAATCTCCGGTATTGACGGGCTTCTGTTGGAAAATGCCAGTGCGGCCCTGGCTCTTCCCAACGGTCTGGTGCGTGATGGCCAGGTTGAGCCGACCTGGGCACAGCGATTTGCCCGGCAGTCCCAGGGCAAGGTTGCCAAGTCCCTCGAACCTTTTGGTTACTATCGCCCCGCAGTGAAAACAACTCTGGAACCTATTGAGAAAGGAACATTCCTGCTTAGGGTTGATGTCGATCCTGGAAAACCTGTGCGGGTGGTCTCCCTGAGTGTTGCGTTGAATGGTGAAGGAAAAGAGCAAAAGATTTTGCGGCAATGGATCGGCGCTTACCCCCTTGCCGTTGGTGATGCCCTGCGCCACGACTTGCACGAGTCCTGGAAAGGGGACTGGCTCGTCAAAGCTGCTGACCTTGGTTTTCTCGATGCGCGCTTTACGGCTGAACAGATCCTCGTTTCAATTGAGCACAATTCCGCACAGATCGATCTGCGCATGGAGACCGGCCCTCTGTACAGGTTTGGTGCCACGACATTCACTGATGGGAATGGGTTTCCGGATCGGTTCCTTCAGCGTTACCTTGCTTATTCGGCAGGTGAGGCTTTTTCCGAAACGAAAGTGGCGAGAACACAAGCCAACTTTTTTGATGCTGACCTGTTCCATAGCGCGAACATCAGGGTTGATCGTAGCCTCTCCTCCGGACTGCAGGTTCCGGTCAATGTCGAGCTAGTTCCCCTGCCGCGTTACCAATTGCGCCCTGGTGTTGGATACGGCACTGACACAGGGGGGAGGGTCAGCCTTCGTTTTCGTAACAATAATCTGCTGAGCCTTGGTCATAGACTTGAAAGTGACCTTCTTTTTGCTGAACGGCGCAAGGCTGCTGTCGGTCGCTATCTGATGCCGGTCGGCATCCAAATCGATAACCTGATGACTTTCATTCTGGAGTATCAGGAGGAGCAGCTCGACACATACCAGAACCGGGCCCTGACCAGTGGAGTGATGTTGACACAGAGCTTATTGCGCAACCTGAAATTATCGCTCTACCTCAACCTGAGCCAGGAATATTTTCGTTTTGCCGACGAAGATGGCAAGACTACCACCTTGGTTATGCCTGGGGTACGTTTGGTTAAACGACGCTGGAAAATGATCGGACAGGGCCGAGCTGCTTCGGGGTATTCTTGGAAGCTTGAAGTCAGGGGGGCTTCGACCAGCCTGGGGTCAGATGTCAGCCTGTTGCAGGCCCTGGTCGGAGGACATCTGATCGTTCCAATTACATCTGGGCAGAAGCTTGTGTTACGCAGTGAAGGCGGGACAACTCTGCAGAGCGATTTTGATGATGTGCCGGCGTCCATGCGGTTTTTTGCCGGGGGCGGGCAAAGCGTTCGGGGGCATGCCTATAAATCCCTGGGTCCCACCGACCGAGACGGTGATGTTATCGGCGGTCGACATCTGGCTGTAGCCAGCATCGAGTTGGAGCAGCCTCTCAGCGAGAAATGGGCCGCGGCAATTTTTTATGACTGCGGAAATGCTTTTGACAACCTCTCGGACTACGACCTCGTTCAGAGTGCGGGTGTTGGCGTACTGCGACATACCCCGGTTGGTTCGATTCGTATCGACCTGGCTCGTCAACTTGATGGCAAAGAACGATACAGAGTCCATCTGGGGGTCGGTTTTCAGTGGTGAAAAAGTCTCTGATAGCCATTTTGACGATCTTATGTGGACTGTTAACCGGCCTGCTTGTGGCTGGCTGGCTGTTGTTTATGACCACAGAAGGTTCGCGCTGGCTGATAAGTCAGGTCGCTGATTATGCGCAAGGCTCTTTCAAGGTAGCAAGAATCGAAGGACGACTGGGAGACCGGTTGCACCTGTATGACCTTGAGTTTGCTTTTGATGGGGGGCGGCTGCATTTCGACAGCCTTTTGTTTGACTGGTTGCCGGAGAAGTTGCTGAGGCGTGAGGTCACTGTAAGACAATTGGTCGTGGGGACGGCAACCTGTCATCTTGAACCGGTTGATGGCGAGACGGAGAGTTCGCCTGAAGCGGCAGGTTCTGCCTGGCCTAAGCTTCCTGAGTGGCTGGCTGCTTGGCGGTTTGGCGTTGAGCGAGTCAATGTCGAGGCGTTGCATGTTTTGGAGGACTCTGAATCGTTATGGCAAGCCAGCGATTTATCTTTTGTTCTTCAGGTGAACCGAGGCGTTCTGCAGATCACCGATTTAGCGATTTTCAGTCATGATCACCATTTTCATGGCCAAGTCGAGTCGGACCTTTACGTCCCTTCCGGGAATCTCAAACTCTCTTTCGAACATAACCAGACGCATAAGGAGTCCCTTCCTGCCGCTAAGTCTGTCTCTCTCGCTGGAACCGTAAATGCTGCATTCTCGCCCGATGGGCATCGAGGCCATTTTGAAATGTCCGGTTCCGGCCCTGCCTGGTTGCCTCCCACGCTGCGCGGGGAGTGGAGTGGACGGCTGGACTCATTGGAGCTTTCAAGCCTGCGAGCACATTGGTTGGGTGGGGATGTGTCCGGAGAGGGCGCTTTTGATTGGTCGGAGGCCGCCCGAGGGAGCCTGGCTCTCAGAGGGGTAGGCCTTGACCCTTCACAGCTCGACCCTCAATGGCCAGGAACCATCAACCTGACAGCCAATCTTGATCTGGCTCAGATTGAGACAGAACCTGAAATCCGTTTTAAAGCTGTGCTGGATGACAGCCTGCTGCATGGAACCCCGTTGCAGGGTGAGGTCTCTGGACTCTGGCGTGGACAAAACCTTGTGAAGGCCCATGCCGATCTTGTTGGAAACGGTTTTGCGTTGTCGGTAGAGGGTAACGCCGACAGCCCGATTGAAGTTGTGTTCGATGTTAGTGAGATCAGCCGGATACTTCCGGACGGGCGGGGCAGGCTCGCTGGGGAAGGTTCGTTTTTGTTCGAGGACGATGCTTGGCTGATTGAGCTTTCTGCCAAGGGACGTGCTATTTCTTATCGTGGGTCGAGTGCAGAGGAGTGTGAGATCTCCCTGTCAGGCCGGTGGCTTGAACAGTTCAATGGAAGGGGCAGGTTAAAGCTGTCGGGTGCCGATCCTGGTCTGGACGATCCGAGGCTGCAAGGTCAGCTCAATTTGACTGCTGATCTCGATGTGAAGGATGTGCCTGGTAATCCAATTTTTCGCTTTCGCGTCGTGCTTGCAGACAGTCAACTTGGTGGAAAGGCTTTAAGCGGAGTCGCTACCGGAAACTGGAGCAGGTCGTTGCTTGTGCTGGAACAAGTCGCGTTGGATGGTGAGAGTTTTGAGTTGCGGGCTCATGGAGATGAAGACGGGTCGATCACCGCACATGGCTTTGTCGATGATCTGGGTCAGTTTGTTTCTGAGGGTCAAGGACGTTTGGATTTGAAAGGCCATTTTTCTCCCCAGGGAGGAGATTGGTTGGCCGAGGTCGATTTTTTGGCTGAAAGCCTTCTCTATCAGGATGTTACTGCTAAAAACATTGCCTTATACTTTAAGAAGTCGGGTCTCAGTGCAGATCAGCCTCTGCTCGCCCGCATTTCTGGTGATGAGATCTCATATCAGGGGAATTCCCTTACTCAGTTAGAGGTCGATCTGACCAGTATCAAGCAACATTACTCCCTTATGGTGAAAGCCGGAGGCGGGGCTCTTGAAACGGCAGCCGGTCGACTCCCTGTCAAGCTGATCGATGGTCGTGCTGTCTGGCACGAGCAGGGTCTGAGTTCCCAGCTGCGCTTGGAGACTGACGATTACGGCTGGTTGACTGTTGATGCCAGCTCTGTTTCGCCACCCGGCACTGAATGGCCGGACCAGATCGATTTAGCGGTCTCGTTTGCCGAAATCCCCTGGTTGAAGTTTGCAGCGCTCCCGGAGCATCTCGATCTTGGAGGGAGTTGGCGTGGACAAATGCACGGATCCCTCGAAAAGGAGCGGAACTTCTCTTTGACAGGGCACCTCGAAAGCGCTGCGGCTCACATTGCTTGGACCGATGCGGATCGTGGTACCGTCACCATGCCAGTCGAAACGCTGACGGTGGATTGGGATTGGCGGGAGGCTGAGCTGCAGGGACGTTTGGCCTTCAGTCTGGGAGATCGAGGCAAGGGGGAGGGCGAGTGGAAGATTCCGGTTGCGGCCAGCTGGCCTCTTGCCCTCGATCAGGACCGACTGTTTTCTCTTAAAGTTGATGCCTCGTTTGACGAGGGCGGTTTGGTCAGCCAGTTTTACCCAGAAGTTGTCCAGGAGTCTTCAGGACTTATTGTCATACAAGCCGCGGCAACAGGGAGTCTGCTGCAGCCGGAACTGAGCGGCTCCTTGGCACTGACTCGAGGGCAGGGCTATATCCCCATTGCCGGTATTCAGTTACATGATCTCGATCTTCTGGCCCAGCTGGGAGAAAGCTCCTTAAAAATCGACCGTCTCTTTGTTAAGTCAGGTTCCGGTCAGCTGTCGGGAGAAGGGTCTGTCGAACTGGATGGCTGGCGACCTTTAAACGTCCGATTTGTTCTGCAGGGGGAAAGGTTTCGGTTGATCCATCTTCCGGAGATGCAACTCGATATCGATCCGGATTTGCGTCTTTCGGGGACGACTCGAGACCTGGTTCTTTCCGGCACCATCCGTCTTCCCTACTTTCTTGCCAGTGGACGTGGAATGCGCAATCCCGTAGCGGTCAGTCCGGATGTCAAAGTCGTTGACGCCCCGCAACCACCAGAGCAAAGCTTGCCTTTTAACCTCGAGGTCGATGTCAATCTGAGGTTGGGGGAACAGGTTCTCGTCGATCTGTTCGGACTCGATGCCCGGCTGGGTGGGGAACTGCGCCTTGGCGGCGTCGACCTCAAGCACTTTTATGGGGCCGGCAACATTCATGTCGAGGAGGGACACTTCAGTACCTACGGGGTGAAACTGGCGATTGATCGGGGTCGAGCAGTGTTTGCCGGAGGGCCGCTGGATAACCCGGCAATCGACATTCTGGCGCTACGCAAGGCTGGAGAAGTCAAGGCCGGGGTGAAGATCCTGGGGACGGCCAAGTCGCCGGAGGTCAAACTCTACTCCGAACCTCCACTGGTTGATACTGACATTCTCTCATACATTGTTCTCGGGCGTCCCCTGGGCCAGGCTGGCGGCGAAGTTGACCCATTGATGCTAGCTGTGGGTGGTCTGCTGTCGGCAAGCGATTCGGCGGTGCTGCGCAACCGGCTGCAGTCAAGGCTGGGAATCGACACCCTGGATGTCAGCAGTGAAACCGGACAAACCGAGGATACTGTGGTTCGTCTTGGTAAATATCTGACACCGGATCTCTATCTCAGCTATGGCTATTCACTGTTCAGTCAGCAGAGCCAACTGGGGTTACGTTATCGTCTTTCAGAAAGTTGGGAAGCCGAATCGAACATCGGCATCGAAAGTGGAGCGGACCTGTTCTACCGCCTCGAGTTTGATTGATCGTCTGGCGGTGAGATCTCAGCCCAGGCGTTATGAGATCAGCCCCATCAGGCGCAAATGTTTGATCAGGTTAATGGCTCCCATTCCGGCAACCAGCAGTCCGGCAATGCGCAGCATCCAGGTGCGGGCCTGGCCGCTTAGCCAGTGAGCGGCGCTCCCGAACAGCATCAGCGAAGGTGCGGTGCCGATGCCGAAAGCCAGCAGCATCAGAGCGCCGGTGGCGACCTCGGCACTCTGGGCGGCAGTGATCGCCACGGCATAGAGGTAACCGCAGGGAATGAAGCCGAACAGCAGCCCCAAGGGGAGGGCCGCGAGGGTTGGCGGCAATTTCTGAAGGCTGCGAACCGCCCTGGTCATGGCCTGCATCGGCCCGGGGAAATCGAGCTTTGCCGCGTTCAGCCAGGCAAAGAGGCCAGCCGTTCCCAGACCAACCAGAATCACGAACAGGTCGGACAGGATCAACAGGGAACGGGTGATCGGTTTGAAGTGGTCGGTGTAGGCCAGCGCCGAGCCGAGCCAGCCGACTATGGCGCCGATCAAAGTGTAGGTACTGATGCGACCGGCATTGTACAACAGGTGAAACAGCCAGCCCCCTTTGCGGCCCGCTTCAGAAAGGGAGAGTGCTCCAACCAGGCCGCCGCACATGCCGATGCAGTGCCCAGCCCCCATTAGCCCGGTCATGAAAGCCATGCCGATCAGTGAGTCGTTCATTTCATGCGGACCACGCCGAGGTTGAAGTCGACCTCCACCGATTTTTGCCCGGAACGACCAATTTTCATCAGGGCTCCCCACTCACCGGCCATGGTGAAGATCGCCAGGCCATGATAAGCACCGTTGTTCCAGAGCGCCTTCGGTTCGTTGGGAGGCATGGGCATCGCTGGCATGTAGAGGTCGAGACTGATCGTCGCGTCGGTGATTGCTGTTCCGCTAGAATCGGTGAGAATGATTTTGAACGGGACCTCGGTCATCGTTTGCAGGGGGCTGGCCGCCAAGGTGATTACGGCACTCCCTCCGGCTGGCAGCGGCTGCTCAAAGCGTGACTCTGCAGACCACGCCGGAGAAACGATCAGCAGTAAAGGCAGAAGAAGAAGCAGGCTTGTCCATTTATTGGTCATTGTGGTCTCCTGAAGAATCGGGATGGGAGGGTTCATCCTCGTCGAGCATTCGGTATTTCGGTCCTTCCATATCGTCAAATTCGCCGCGTCTGACAGCCCAGAGAAAGACCAGCCAGACACCGAGTCCGACGAACAGGGAGAGAATAATCAGGATGATGGTCGAGCGCAGCATAAGCGATCCAGTTCAAGCTGCAGCCAATATAGCTAGCCTGTGATCTCTTGTAAATCTGTTCCGTTATGTGCTCAATTGAACGAAGCTATGAATATGCCAGACATGGGTAAACAGATTAAGGTTGCCTGCGCCATTATCGAACACGACGGTCAAATCCTTGCCGCCCAGCGCAGCGCCACCATGAGTCTTCCTCTTAAGTGGGAATTTCCCGGTGGTAAGATCGAGCCGGGGGAATCGCCAAGAGTCTGTCTGCTGCGTGAGGTGCGGGAGGAATTGACCGTAGATATCCGCATTCTGACTGCGCTGCCCCATTCCACCCATCACTACCCAGATTTCACCGTGACCCTGTACCCGTTTCGATGCGTCATCGCCGGCGGCGAGATTGTGCTGCAGGAGCATTGTGCCATCCGTTGGCTGCCCCCCTTTGAAATGCTAGACCTCGATTGGGCTGAAGCAGATCTTCCGGTAATTGAAGACTACCTGCTGAGATTACGCTGACGGCTTGTTTTCATCATCTCGCCAAATCGCCTCACGTAGGGCGGAGGTGCGCTGCACGCGCCGCCCGAGGGCCAGCCGCAATGTTTCCCGACTCCCCCAGAGTTGAACGGACTGTTTTGCTCGGGTGATCCCCGTGTAGACCAGTTCCCGAGTCAAGGCGCGGCTGTCATGAGGGGGGAGCAGCAGCAGCACCTGGTCGAACTCCGACCCCTGGCTCTTGTGGACTGTGCAGGCGAAAACAGTTTCGTGGCTAGGCAGCCTGGCTGGGGCGAGGGAGCGCAACGCGCCGCTGGCATCGGGGAAGAAGGCGCGCAGTTGACCGTCGCGATCAGGGTCGGGCCAGATGATCCCGGTATCACCATTGAACAGTCCGAGTCGATAATCGTTGGCGGTGACCATGATCGGCCTCCCTTTGTACCAGCGTGTCTCTGGTTGAATTAACCTGTTTTGGGCGAGAATCCTTTCGGCCATTAGAGAAACGTCTGCAACGCCAAACGGCCCGTTACGTAATGCGCAGAGGATCATGAAGCGGCTGAACGCGCTAAAGGCTTCCGCCACTGTGGCGGTTATGAGGTATGGGCTAAAGCCGTTGATAATCTGCTCCTTTAACGCAGGTGCCAGTTTTGATTGTTCCGGGCAGTCTACCCAGGAGATCCCGTTGGCGTCGGTACTATCGAGCAGTTGCTCTGCCTGCTGACTGGCGCCGTCATTGACCGCCTGGGCCAGTTGGCTGATCCCTGAATCGGCGGCAAAGCGGTAGTTGCGTTGCAGGGTGACCAGACTGTCGGTCAAGCCGGATTCAACTGTAAAGTCATAGGCGGTGTCAGGCAGTTTGAGCAGAGGACCTAAGGTTCGTTGCATTGTTTCGGAAAACAGTGTGTCAGTTCCAGTACGGCAAATGTCGCCGAGCACCGCGCCGGCTTCGACTGAAGCGAGCTGGTTCTTGTCGCCGAGCAGGATCAATCGCGCATGGGGGGGAAGAGCGCAGACCAGCTTGGCCATCATTGGCAGATCGACCATCGATGCTTCATCAACCACCACCACATCGAAAGGCAGAGGATTGTCGGCATCGTGTCGAAAATAGGGCGAGAGATGTCTGCTGCCGAGCAGCCGGTGCAGGGTGCGTACATCTTCGGGAATCTGCTGCCGCAGATCTTCGCGGCACGGGAGATCCCCTTTGGCCTTGCTGATTGAACTTTTCAGGCGGGCAGCCGCCTTGCCGGTGGGGGCCGCCAAGGCGATGGAGAGTGGGGTATGGTCTGACAGTTCCAGTAGCAGAGCGAGGATCCTGACCACTGTTGTGGTCTTGCCGGTCCCCGGCCCTCCGCAAATAACGGTGAAGGAGCGGGTTGCCGCGAGCAGAGCGGCGACTCTCTGCCAGTCAGGGGTCGATTCGTCCTGATCGGGAAAATAGCGCTCGACGATTTCGGCAAGTCTTTGATTTTTGCTTGCGGAATTATCGTGTGAGCGTCTGACGAGCCCCTCTGCCAGAGCCTTTTCGTACTCCCAATAACGGTACAGATAGAGACGGTTGGCCTGGTCGAGAATCAGCGGGCGAAGTTCGCCCGGTTGGCCAACCACCCGGCTGGCTAGAAGCCGGGACCTCCAGTTGGCCAATGACCAGCTGGGCGGGGAGTCTTGGTGCTCGTCTTGCTGGAGATAAGACTCTCCGGTGAATGCGCTAGCCAGGTTGAGGCAGACGTGGCCCCGGTTGACCGCTGCGCAGACCAAATGGGCTGCCAGGTTCAGTTCGGGAATGGTCTCCCCCTGCAGTCGGTCGAGCAGTTTGGCAAATCCTTCGCCGAGCGGAGAGAAGGTCGCATCGTCTCGCATCAGGCTGCCTCCTTTCCGGTTTGCAGGTAGTTGCTCAGAGCGGTCACCAGGCCCAGTTCCGGCCAATCGTAGTGGATGCCCAAGGTTGTTTTAGTCTCGTTGTAAGCGGTTCCTCGCAGGAAGATGTAGTAGACTCCGCCGAAATGACGGGTGTAGTCGTAGTCGCAGAGGTGGTTCTCGAGATAGCGGTGCAGGGCTGCCAGGTAAAGGTGATACTGCAGTGTGTAGTCGTTGGCCATCATGGCCACGGCAAGAGCTTCTGGTGTGTAATCTTCGGGTTGGGATCCGAGGTAATTCGACTTCCAGTCGACCAGGTAGTAGCGGTCTTTATGGCGAAAGATCAGGTCGATGAAACCGTGCAGCATGCCGTGATGGCGCGAAAAACCCAAACTTGCCAGCCGGTCGGCAAAAACGGCCAGCTTAGGGCCGCCGTCATGTTGACTGAATACCCGTGACAGCCCCTGAGGGTCGATGCTGGCCAGCGGTAGGTGGAATTCCATTTCTGCCAGGCACTGTACGGGGGGGATCTGTTCAAGGCAAAAACGGCTCCCCTCGGGACAGGTGAGTGGGGTGGTCAGGGTTTTGTGAACCATCTTCGCTACAGGGTCGGTCCAGTTCAGGTCGAAAGCGAAAGCGTTCAAGGCCTCAGTGGCTGTCTGCTCGACGGGGATAGCCCGCTCTCGATGAAAGTCGAGGTCTTCGAAAAGTTGATGCAGGCAGCTCCCGGCCAGTGCCCCTCTTGGAAAGTCGATAAAGGCATCGAAATCGTTACCAGGATTGCTTTCCGGCAGGTCCGCTTGGTCGCGAATCACGAGTGTCTGGTCGGAAGCAGTCTGGGGGTTGTGGTCGTGAGCCGCTGTCAGACTGGTGAAACTTGAAATAGCCCAGGATCGGTCGATCTGTCCTGAGAAAGTCTGCTCGACCAGTTCTGTGACCTCTTTGCGCTGTGGGGCCAGTTCGGCCGCAACTTCCTCCGGAAGATCGCTGAGCAGAATGGTGCCGGAAGACTGCTCGTTCAACGTTTCAAAAGTTGCCTGGATCTGCTCAGAGTCGATTTTGTCGGGCGGATCGTAATCTGGTGGCGCAGTGCCTTGTCGCGAGGCGTGCAGCAGATAGCCAAGGGCCGATTTCTCTCCCCCTTTGAGCACCCCCCAGCCGACATAGCAACGATAACGGGCCCGGGTCAAGGCGACATAGAGCAGGCGCATCTGCTCGGCATGTCGTTCTCTATCGGCAAGCTGATGGTGCGTTTCAATGTCAGGACCTCCGAGATCGATGGCCCGCCTCAGTTGGTGATCCGGGTGGTGGAAGAGAGCCGCATTGTTCCCTCCAGTCGGTTGATTCCAGTTGAAAGGCGAGAAGACGATGGGATATTCAAGCCCTTTGCTTTTGTGAATGGTGACGATCTGCACCGCGTTGTCGTCGGTCTCCAGGCGAATCTGATATTCCTCGTTTTCTCTGGTCTCCTCAAACTGTTTAGAGAACCACTTGATCAGGCCGTCGCAGCCAAAGTGATGTTCGGTGGCTGCCTTATGGAGAATTTCGAAACAGTGCAGCAGGTTGGTCAGGCGCCGGGGGCCGTCGCT
Source organism: Desulfuromonas sp. (assembly GCA_002869725.1). Lineage (GTDB taxonomy): Bacteria > Desulfobacterota > Desulfuromonadia > Desulfuromonadales > BM103 > BM103. The sequence continues at coordinate 14,890 of PKTY01000169.1, forward strand.
CAGGCCGAGCAGTCGCTGGCGAACCCTCTCCTTTGAGAGCAGTTCTCCGGACATGGCGATCAGTCCACGTTCATGCCACAACCTGTTGTAATGCAGAAACTTGTCAAGCCAGAGTTCAAGTTGACTCTCATCTTCTGTGAGTTGCCCAATCTCGGTGCCGCTACAGCCGAACAGGTCGGTGGCCAAGGCGGCTTTAAGTCGTGACTCGTCAACCGGGTCGGCAAGAGCTTGCAGTACCCGCAGCACCTCACGGACTTCGCGGGTTTTAAACAGACTGCCGGTTCCGCTCTGTACCCCCGGGATGCCATGCTCCTTGAGGACTCTCTGAACCAGACTTGCCTGGGTGTGGGTGTAGACCAGCACCGCCATGTCCCCGGCTTTGAGACAACGCCCGTTGACGGTTGCCTGGTTGGCTGACGCAAGGTTCAGCAGCCGAGAGATTTCTGTGGCGACTGCCGTAGCCATTCGGTGGCGGGAAATATCGAGGTTGTCTTCTTTCTTGTCTGGATTGAGGGGTTCACAGCTCCAGAAGCGCAAAGGGGGATCATTATCGTTGCCATCGATTATCAGAAGGTCAAGGGGGGCCTGGTGTTTGTGGGCAACCGGCTGGAAGCCGATTTCGGTAAAGACGAAGGGGTTGTCATGGGCAGCGAACAGGGTGTTGATAGCCTTGACCAGAGCGGGAGTGCTGCGCCAGTTGGTACCGAGGGTGTAGATCGATTCAACAGTGTGAGTTGCAGCGATGTAAGCAAAGATGTCGGCGCCACGGAAGCTGTAGATCGCCTGCTTCGGGTCGCCGATGAAGAAGATCGGTCGCAGCGCGTCTGGATAGAGGTTCTGGAAAATTTCAAACTGAACCGGGTCGGTATCCTGGAATTCATCAATAAAAGCAGCCCCAAACTGAGTGCGAATCGCCTGGCAGAGGCGAGGCCCGGCAGTCCCGGTCAAACGGTTGCGGACATCGAGCAGCAGGTCATCGAAGTGACGTATATTGCGAGCCTTCTTGCGTTCCGATAGTTGCCGATGCAGGTTACGGATAAAACCGAGCTGCAGAGCAAGCAGTTTCACCTGATAGGCGGCATCAAGGGGGATACGTGAGGTTTCGGCCGCTTTGCAAAACTCGAAAAATTTGTGCTGCGGCGGAACTTGGCGGATCGTGGTGTACTTTTGCAGACCATCCGGCGTGAAGAATTTGAAAAGGTTCTCCGGGGGAGGCGTATGGATATCCCCTCCCAGATAGAGATCGACCTCGCTGATTAAAGCGGCTAGCTTGACCGGATTGCCAAGACTATGTTTGAAGGCGTCGAAACTGGTCAACAGGGCGCGGATTTCCTGTCCGTGTTGAGACCAGCAGGCCCGTAGCTGGTCCCGCGCCAGCTCCCAGGCCTTCTCGAGTGGAGTGAGATCGGGTTCGCAGAGATCCGGGAAGATCAGAATGCCGGGATCTGAAACGGCCTGGCTAATCTGCTTGATAAACGAGGAGGGAACGACCTTGTTATCGATCAGATAGCGTGCGAACCCTTCTGAAACCCTGGTGCAGTGTTGACGCCAGTAGTCCTGGGCAATTTCAGCAATGAGCAGCGACTGGTCGGTCACCAGCTCGGTGTCGAACAGTGATCCGGCCTCGAAGGCCTTGTCCTGAAGAATACGCTGGCAGAAACCGTGGATGGTGTAGATGGCGGCCTCGTCAAAGCAGATCAGCGCTTCGCGCAAACGCGACTTGGCCCGTTGGCGATCGCCAGAGGACTGGAAGTTCTCGAAAAGACTGATTAAAAAGGGATCGTTTCCGGGAGGATTGCTCAGGGTTTGCAGCGCCTCATGGATGCGCAGGCGGATCCTTTCGCGAAGTTCCTCGGTGGCCGCCTCGGTAAAGGTCACTACCAGAATCCGATCGACAGTCAGACCCTGTTGCAGCAGCAGACGCAGGTAGAGAGCGGCGATGGTAAAGGTTTTTCCGGTTCCGGCGCTCGCCTCGAGAAGGTTGCGTCCTTTGAGTGGGCTGTTCAACAGGTCAAAAACAGGTCGGCTGGTCATTTGCTCCCTCCCTTCTGACTGGCGATCATCGGTGTCAGGATATCCAGGGCCAGCCGGCAGAACTCATCGTCGAGGGGATTGCTGTGCTTAAAGCAGAAATCGAAGTCGACATCATCACATTCGGCGCTGGTTTTGACCCCTCCAAGCCATGTTTGGGATGCCTTCTCCAGACTGGCCTCTGGAGTTTCTCCTCTGGCTTGCCGCTCGGTGAATGTGAGGGACGTTTCCGGGAAGAAGGGGAGTGGGCGGGCAAGGCCGCTGCGCAGGATAGTCAACAGGTTAGCCAGTTGCTGGTGGCTGTTGTCAGCGAAGAGGAAATGGCAGGAAGCATCTTTGCCAATTAAAAGCGTGTCGCAGGGTGTCACCGCAGGGTGTCCACCCGATGCGCACAGCACCAGGTGTTGAATCCAGCAGAGAATTCTGTCTTTGCTCTTGAGTTTGGCGTTGCGGAAGCGGACCAGGCCGATCGGATAGAGGCCATGAATTCGGCCGATCAACCGGGTGCCGGCGACTTCAAAATCGATATCAAGATATTCCGGTTCAGCAGTGCCGGTGGCGGCGAGCACGCTGCTGGCAAACGTACGGGCTGAGTCAGCGCACTTCCCGTAGCTCGGCTCAGCCAGGCTCCCGGCCGGCAGGATCTGTTGTGCCGCAAAGACCGACAGACGCTCTTCGATCTCTTCGCCGTTGAGAAGTGCCCTGACCAGGTCCTGTCCCATTTGGTAATCGTCAAGAGGGTTAATGGCGAAGGGTTCCTCGTCGAGAAGTCCTTCGTCATTTCTGTCGAGTCGGATTCCGAGTCGGTTATTCAGGAAAAATCTCGCCGGATTCTCGAAAAAACGGACCAGATCATCGACCCGGAGAAGAGCCGGATCGCCGGGTTGGATGGGGAGTTGGTCTGACATAAAGGGGGGCTGGGGCCCCGGCTCTGCAACAAGGGCACAAGCACCGCTGAAATTGTCACGACTGTAGCTGCACAGGTCGCTTTTTTTGCTTAAATAGAGAGGGTTGAAAGCCTGCAGTCGATGATTGGTGAACAGTTGATCACGCAAACCAGGATCCTTGCTGTCGTCCTGTCCGAAGCCGAGTTCAAGAGTGTCGAGCAGTTCCGATACGACCACTGATGGTGGGGCGGTGTGGTTGTCCCTGAGGTTCTGGCCCAGGTAGCTGATCAGCAGAGTGTCGCGGGTCGAGAGGATTGCTTCCAGAAACAGGTAGCGATCTTCCTGGCGGCGGGATGGATCCCCCTTGCGGGGCTCGTTGGCCATGGGGTCGAAGCCGACAGTTTTCGAGCGGCGCGGAAAATCAGAATCGTTCATGCCGAGTAGTGCGATGACCTTGAACGGGATGCTGCGCATCGGCAGCAGCGAACAGAAGGTGACTTTGCCACGCAAAAACCCTGCCCCCGTGGCACTGCCGAGCCCTTCACCGAGCAGCCCGCGCACGACCGCAAAATCGACCTGACGGTCAAACCCGCTGAGGCTGCTGATGCCGACCAGCTTCTGCAGTTGCCGGCGTAGACTGATCAGCTCATCATGGTCACCACTGCCCATAAAAATTGTGAGCGTTTCGCTGAGAAATTCACTCCACTCGGTCAGGGTGCGTTCCTGATGGAAGGCGGCAATCGTTGCAAAAAGTTGTGTACAGAAATGGTGAAAGCGCCCGAGAATTTCGGCAGAACTCCCCTCGATTTCATCGAAGGGGAGAATCCCGCCGAACAGCTTCTTGCCGCCGGTCGGCATGGCAAAACCGAGGAACAGCCGATCAAAGCCGGCCTGCCAGGTGTTGTTCGCCTGAGGCGGAAGTTCAGAACGTTGGCGGTCAGCGGCATCGACCCCCCAGCGGATCCTGGTCTGCACGACCCAGTGGCGAATCAGGTCGAGGTCGTCGAGTCTGATGCCGAAGCGATCTCGCACTGCCGGTTCCTCGATCAGTTCGAGCACTACGCTGGCTGTCATTCGTTTGCCACGCAGGTCAAGAAGGCGGACAAAGGTGCTGACCAACGGACTCTCGTTCTGCCGCGCTCGGTCAGCGATGGAAAATGGCAGTTTGAGACGTTCATCGGTCTCACTGCCAAAAACTGCGCTAATGTAAGGGGCGTAGTTCTCGACATTTGGGGCCATGACCAGGATATCGCGAGGAGTCAGTGACGGATCGTTCTCCAGGCAGTGCAACAGGTTGTCGCGCAGCACCTCCACTTCACGCAGCTCACTGTGGCAGGAGTGCACCTGGATCGAACGGTCATTTTTTGCGAAGAAAGTTTTTTGTGTCGTTGTGGCCGGGTCTTCCAGATGAAGAATCTGTCGCTGTAAAGCAGCGAGGAGCGAGTCCCCGACAGGTTCGACAAACAGTTCGCGGCGCTCTGACTCAAACTCATCGAGCAGACTTAGAGACTCCTGAAGCAGCGTCCCCTGAGCGGCCAGCAGAGGGTGTCCACGCTCGAGGTGGCGATCGGCCGGAGCGATTTGGCGCAGAACAGGGTCTTTGCGGGCTAGCTTCTGCTGGGTTTTGTCCGAAGCGATGTCGTGCCAGAATTCCTGGCAGGGGTTCAGGAAGAACAGCTGCACATCGATTGTCCGAGAAATGGCAGCCAGGATGCGCATGTGCAGCTCCGGCATGGCTGGTATTCCGAACAGAAAGAGCTTTTGAGGCAGTCCGTGCAGAGGCCCCTGCCGGTCCTGAAGTTTCTCTAGACAGCGTTGAAACTGCTCGGTACGGTGAGCCAGTCGCTCCGGTTCGCTCAGCATCTGGACCCAGAGCCTGCTGTGCCAGGTGACACCGGTCTCACCCCGATTCCAGGCGCTGACCAGCTCGGGACGATAGGTCGCCAGCTGGTCGTAGACTCCGGCGATCCGGCTACTGAGTTGGAACAGTCGCAAATCGTCGCTCTGGTTACCGAGATACTCGCCGAGAGGGGCAAAAAGTTGTTCATCGAGACAGTCGGGGAGGGTGTTCATGATTCGAAACGTCAGTGCGTCAGCATCGAACAGTTCGTTCCGTTCGGTTTCACCAAGCACTGCCGAGAAAATCTCGCTGAGCATCGCGTTGGGGAACGGAAAACGGGCGTTACCAAAAACCTCCATGATGCGGGCAAGTTCCAGGCAGAGCCAGCGCTCCATACCCCGACTCTGTACGACGATGGTGACAGGAGTCAGCGGATCTCGTCGAAAAGTCTTAAGCTCTACGGCAAGGGCTTTGACAAGCTGTTCTGCCTGATTACTGTGATGGATGGTCAGTCCCGGCATGATATCCCCTAAGATCAGAATTGCCGTGCGCAGTATGGCATATCCAGTTAATGTGCCATAACAATTAAACTGCTACTGAGACAGAATAAGTCACTTGTTTACGCATGACCGGTCGATTAGACAAAATTGGCAGTTTGTCGCCGATTCTGAATTCTCATCTCCGGTCTTCAACAAAGTTGTTACAATGTAAACAGTGGATTACAGTCGTTCTTGCCAATCGTTGAGGCGACTGTATTTACGGAAACCCGGCCGGTTTTTGTTGGTTCAGTGATTTGTCGTGGGAAACTTTGGCTGGGAAAAGTGCTTTGCGATGAACTCCGAGTTAACAGATCATGTCCACAGGTCGCAGTAAAACCGCTCTGGTTCTGACCGGTGGAGGGATCATGGGGGCCGCTTATCAGATCGGCTGCCTGACCGCCCTCGACCGTTTTTTTCAACCGGGTTTCTCCACCCGGCGCTTCGATACCTATGTCGGGGTCAGTGCCGGATCGGTGATTGCAACTCTGGTCGCCAACCGAATAGAACCGGCGGGTCTGTTCCGCACCATTGCCCGCAATGAACACTCGGTTTTCAACTGGCGTCGTCGGGATATCTACCGCTTCGACTGGCTCGCCAGTCTGCGATCCTTTGCCTATCTTCCGTTCAATTTCTATCAAATCTATCGGAGTTATCGGCGCAACCGCTGGACTTTTACCCTTGGCGATCTCCCGCATCTGCTTCATGAGCAGTTCCCGTCTGGCCTGTTTTCCCTTGAGCCGATGCAGAACTATCTCTGTTCTTCGTTTCGTAGCGGAGGGGTTGCTGACCGTTTCGAACAACTCAACGCGGAGCTTCTGATTCCGGCCTACGATCTCGATAGCGGAGAGCGGATCACTTTCGGCGATGATGTCAGGTCCGGTCTGCACATCTGTCAGGCCATTACAGCGTCCTGCGCCATCCCATTTTTCTTTCAACCCTACCGGATCAATGACAAAGCGTATATAGATGGCTCCAATGGCCGCATGACTCACCTCGATCTGGCGATTGACAAGGGGGCGAAACTGATCGTTCTGATCAACCCTCGCGTCCCTTTCCAGAACGATCCTGAACTGGCCTGCCTCCCTTCCTATTCATCCGGACAATGCTCCAAGATTCACGACCTGGGGATCCTATTCGCCTGGGAGCAGTCACAGCGTATTGAGACTCGTGCGAAACTGAACATGGCTCTCGACTATTACCGGCACAGGCACCCCGAAGTCGATATTATTCTGCTTGAACCAGGGACCGCTGAATCGTTGCTCTTTTTCCAGGGGCCGATGTCCATTGCTGCCAGAACCCAGATTATGCAGCATGGTTTCAATCTGACTCAGCACTATCTGCGGGAGCATTTCGACCAGATTGATGCGTTGTTCGCCAAACACGGGATCGCGAGTTGTCGTCATCGACTCGAAACACTACCTCACAGTCTCTCTTCATTGCTTTCCTGAAAAAGATCTGTTTTCGGATCCCCCCCTTTTTTCTCCACCGCTGCGGGAGGGAAGGAAGTCTGTACCATTGCGTAAACAATTGATCCATTAGTTATCATCATCGGCCGATCTCTGAAAAATCATAGCAATTTGGTAAACTATTAACAAACAATCAGCTCCACTTCACGCTATCAGCACCGCACATTCTGGTGGAGGAGGACGGATGGCGACCATTAATCAAGATCAGAAGAGAGCTCTCGAGACGGCCGAAACTGCCCGCGAAACCGAGTGGACTCAGCCGAGCTTTGTCAGTGAACTATTTATGGGACGTCTGCGGCCGGAACTGGTCTTCCCCTTCCCGGAGCAGGATGAGGACGACCGGCGGGCTGGCGATGTGATCCTCGAAGAATTATCGTCCTTTCTTGCTGAACAGGTTGATGCCGACCGTATAGATCGAGAGAGGGAGATCCCCGCTGTAGTGATCGAGGGTCTGCGTTCCCTCGGACTGTTCGGCATTAAATTGCCGGTCGAGTATGGGGGCCTTGGGCTGTCCCAGGTCAACTACAACCGAATCGTGCAGATGGTCGCCAGCCACTGTGCATCGACCGCTGTTCTGCTCTCGGCTCACCAGAGTATCGGTGTTCCTCAGCCACTCAAAATGTTCGGAACTGAAGAGCAGAAGCAGAAGTATCTTCCGCGTCTCGCTGCCGGCGCGATCAGCGCTTTTGCACTGACCGAACCTGATGTAGGCTCTGACCCTTCGAAGATGACGACCCGTGCCGTCGCCGAGGAGGGCGGGGAATCATACCTGATCACTGGGCACAAACTCTGGATCAGCAACGGACCGATTGCCGATCTGATGATTGTCATGGCCCGAACGAACGATCCCGAGGATCCCCGGCCTGAGATTACCGCCTTCATCGTGGAAGGGGATGCTCCTGGCCTCAGTGTCGAGCATCGCTGCGATTTCATGGGTCTTAAAGGATTGCAGAACGGTCTGATGCGGTTCGAAGAGGTTCGTGTCCCGAAGGAGAACATCGTTCAGGGACTGGGTCGTGGTTTGTCGCTGGCTTTGCGGACCCTCAACACCGGGCGCCTGACGCTGCCGGCAGCCTGTGGCGGGGCCATGAAGCAGACCCTGACCATTGCTCGTGACTGGGCGAACCAGCGAAGCCAGTGGGGGATGCCGATCGGTCAGCACCAAGCGGTTGCGGCCAAACTTGGCACTATGGCTGCCGATCTCTACGCAGTCGAGAGCCTGACCTGGCTGACTTCCCACATGGCCGATCAGGCTCGCACCGATATCCGTCTAGAGGCGGCTATGGCCAAGCTGTTCTGTTCCGAGGCCCTCTGGCGAACTGTCGATGCCGGTGTCCAGATTCGAGGCGGAAGAGGCTATGAGACCGCCGATTCACTGGCAGCCCGGGGTGAAGTTCCGATCCCCATGGAGCGATTGATGCGTGATGCACGCATCAACCTGATTATCGAGGGGACCAGTGAGATCATGCGCCTTTTTATCGCCCGCGAGGCCCTCGACCCTCACCTCAAAATTGCCGGTGCCTCGGCAACCTCGAACAGGGTCGATGTCAAGTTGGCCGCCAAGTTCTATGCCCGTTGGTATCCGCTTCTCTGGTTGCCCCGCTTTGACAGCTGGATCGCAATCCAGACGGCCTTCACGCTGAAGAGGAACCTCTGGTTTATCGAGAGTGCTGCAAGGCGCCTGGCTCGAGACCTGTTCCACATGATGCTTCTGTACCAGCAGGATTTGCAAAAGCGTCAGCTGATCCTAGGCCGTCTGGTCGATTGCGGATCAGAACTGTTTGCCATGTCTGCGGTCATTGCCAGGGCGTCCAAGGCCAGAGAACCCGGTGAGTTGCAGGTCGCTGACCTCTTCTGTCGCCAGTCTAGACGGCGCATCAAGGCGCTGCACCGCTCCGTCTACTGTCATGATGATCGTGCAACAACCGCTGTTGCCCGTGATCTGCTTGACGGCAAAATTCGATGGCTCGAAAAAAATATTGTCAGTTCATGGAAAAGTGATTGAGCCTTAGAAAGGAAACCATCATGCGTCGCTTTGACAAAGTCGCTGTGCTCGGTTCC
>PKTY01000385.1 GCA_002869725.1 Desulfuromonas sp.
CTCCTCGTTTCCGTCGGCCTTGCGGACATATATTCTGACCCCCCCTTTGCGGACCATATACATCCCCGAGCCGGGGTCGTTTTCCTCGAAAACGGTCTCATTGGCCTTGTAACTGCGCTGATGGAGAGCCACTTCGAGAATCTTCAGATCCTTGGCGGAGAGCCCAGCAAAGATCGGCAGGGACTTGAGGAAATGCTGCAGGGAGTCCTCGTCGCGTTTATTACGGAAAATGTTGCTCCAGAGGGGGTCCACCTTCGGTCTCTCCTGTAGAATCAGTTGCCAAGGGTCAGCTGCTGGCGAACCTGCTCGGGCAGCGTTTGGTTGACCAGGTAATTGCTGAAGGTGACATCGAGTTCGTCTTTAAGGTCGGGCCGACGGATAAAGCGCACTATCCGCTTGGGGAGTTCAAATCCGTCGATTTCAGCAAAGGTGACCTCGAGCAGGTCATCGATATGGCCATCGGGGCTGGTCACCTGAATGCGTTCGGGGAGATAACCGGAGGCGACCTGCTTATAGCGGATCTCAGCAGTCAGCAGTAGCCGGTCTGCCGTGAGAATCGTCAATTCGTTGATCGATCCGCTGTTGCCGTCAATATCAAAAGTCAGAGCAACAATCTGCTTTTGCGGCAGGCGGATGCCGGTTTTGTAGAAAGCCTGGTTGAGGTCGGTCGGGGCTGGGAATTCAATCCTTACCCGCTGGATGGTATTGTTGCCCAGGGCCACGGTGGTTGTCTTCAGAGATGCGCTGGCTGCAAGCTCGCGGCGCTCGATGATCTTGTCCGCCGGAAGCAGCAGGGCGTTGAGCTCGACCGCCAGGGTGCTGGAAAAACGCTCCACCATCTGTGCCACATAGGGGGGCGAGGCCTCCCCTTCGGCAACAATCAGGCTGTGCGGCGCACCGCGCTGCCAATACTTACTGATCACAGGGGCCGGTGGTCGGGGAACATCTTTGGGCATACTGGCGGTCATCCGCTCGATCATCTCTCCGACCTTGGCGGTCTCGATTCGTACCCGATAGTTCTCGAGCCCTGGTTGCAGAAGATCATCGGCCTGGGCAGCAGTTTCAAGGAGGGCCAGAGGTTCGCTGGCCAAAGCCCCGCAGGGGATGAACAGAGCCAGACACAAGGAGAAAATGGACAGGGTTCGCAACATGGTGATCTCCAGAGTCCTCCCGGTTGAATTGACTCATCCGGGGAGAGCTTGATAACGTGATGAACAGCCGCGTTGGCAGCAGAATCGACCGCCAGCTTCTATATCTTCTGAAAGATAGTCGATAACCCGGGTCCTTGCAAGGTGGTTTGATGGCGATATTTGATGCAGCTCAGCAGCCGAGGGCGCCCGGGGTCTATCTGATGAAGGATGCCGAGGGGGTGGTTCTCTATGTCGGCAAAGCCAAGAACCTGCGCAACCGCCTGCGCAGCTATTTGAAGACAGAGGGGGACAGCCGTCCGCAGATCCGCTTTCTGATGGAACGGACCGCTGCTGTCGAAACCATCGTCACCGACACTGAAAAAGAGGCGCTGATCCTCGAAAACACCCTGATCAAACAGTACCGTCCCCGCTACAATATTCATCTGCGCGACGACAAGACCTTTGTTTCCCTGCGGATTGACCCCCGTGAAGAGTTTCCGGCGCTGGAGGTGGTGCGCCGGGTTCGTCAGGACGGGGCCCGCTATTTCGGACCCTATCCTTCCGCTTCATCGGTTCGTGACACTCTCAAAGAGATCTACCGAATCTTCCCCTTGCGTCACTCTGCGGTGGATCGTTGCCGTCGCCGTGGCCGTCCCTGCCTGTTTCACCAGATCGGCCAGTGCAGTGCCCCCTGTCATGGACTGATCAGTGCAGCTGACTATCGGCGGCTGGTCAGCGGGGTGATCTCCCTGCTTTCCGGACGTCATCGTGAGGTCCTCGATCTTCTCAGGCAGCGGATGCAGGAGGCTTCAGTGGCCATGCGTTACGAGGAGGCTGCCAGGCTGCGCGACCAGATCCAGGCGATAGAGCAGACGGTGGAGCAGCAGAACACCGTGCGTCATGATGGCCGTGATCAGGATGTCATCGGCTGGCATCGCGCCGAAGGGGAGATCGAGGTGAGTCTGCTCTTTTTTCGCCAGGGGCGGCTCAGTGGCCGGCGCAGCTACAGCCTCGGTTGGTTGCAGGAGGAGAGCGAGCTTCTTGAAGAGTTTTTGGTGCGCTATTACGGGCGGGAGGTGCCGATCCCCGATGAAATCCTGCTCCCGGTAGCGGTTGAGGCCCAGGGGGCCCTCGCGGAATGGCTTGATGAGCGTCGTGGGCGCAGGGTGCGTCTGTTGGTTCCGCAACGCGGCGAGCGGCGCCAACTGGTCGAACTGGCCGAGCGCAATGCTGCCGAAGCTTGGCGAGAGAGGGGCAGTCGGCGTGAGGCGCGCGTGGAAATCCTGGAACTCCTGCGTAACAAGCTCGGTTTGCGACGACTTCCAACCAGGATCGAATGTTTTGATATCTCGACCACTCAGGGTCGGGCGACGGTCGGCAGCATGGCGGTGGTCATCGACGGCGAACCGGCCTCCGCCGAGTACCGGCATTATCGGGTACGCTCGGTGGCAGGCAGCGACGACTATGCGGCGTTGCGGGAAGTTGTCGGGCGTCGTCTTGAGCGTGGTCAGTCCGAGAATCTGCTCCCCGACCTGATCCTGATCGATGGCGGCAAGGGCCAGCTCGGAGTGCTTGCCGCTCTTGTCGACACAATGGGGCTGACCGATTTTATCGATATCGCCGGAATCGCCAAGAGCCGAGTCTTTGCTAATGCCCGTGGGCGCAAGGTCGAGCGGAGTGAAGAGCGGCTGTTCCTGCCGGGGCGCAAAAATCCGGTGGTGCTGGGACGTGGGTCAGCCGCCCTGTTTTTATTGCAGAGGCTGCGGGATGAAGCTCATCGTTTCGCGATCGGTTATCATCGGAAACTGCGAGGTAAGGCCCAGTTGACGTCAACGCTGGGGGAAATTCCTGGAGTTGGTCCTGTCCGGCAGAAGGCACTACTGAAGCATTTCGGCAGTCTGCAGAAGATTCGTGCCGCCAGCCTGGAACAGCTTGAGGCGTTGCCGGGACTGCCGCGAGAGGTTGCCGAACGCATTCATACTTTTTTTCGAAGCGAAACCGGTTCCGGCTAATCTGTTTCGCCAGCCGGTTCCTGACTTTCCTCTTCAGGGCCACTCTCCTGCTTGCGCAGGCGTTTCTCTTCCTTTTTAGCCTTCTTGGCCAGTTCTTTCTGCCTTTTTTCAAAGCCGTAGTTTGGTTTACGGGCCATGTTTTCTCCTGGTCAGTAAGGGGGCTCTCGCCTGGTTTATGCCGAGTGGCCACCAATTAATAAGGCCCCACGGAAAACCCGTGGGGCCTTGTCGTCATGCGGTCATCAGATCGGAGATCAGATCCGCTCTACGTTCGAAGACTGGGGCCCTTTGGCGCCCTGGGTCACTTCAAAGCGGACGCGGTCGCCTTCGGCCAGGGACTTGAAGCCGTCACCCTGGATCTGCGAGAAGTGCACAAATACATCGGGACCATTGTCCTGCTCGATAAAACCAAACCCTTTTGCGTCATTGAACCACTTTACTGTACCTTCAGCCATGTCTTTTCTCCTCGGTGCCTTTTTCGGGAACACCATTTTTGGGTTGTGCAAACTCGGTCTGCTGTACCGAACAAAAAAACCACGCAGTCCTAAGAGGTCTGTGTGGTTTTTCCTGACTGATTAACCGATTAATCTTGCC
>PKTY01000141.1 GCA_002869725.1 Desulfuromonas sp.
ACTTAGGAGCTCTCCCCTGATGGCGCTGCCTTCGACCATTTTCAAGGTCTTGCTTTCCATTTCGGATATCGACCGTGGCTACTATGCAGATCATGGGTTGACGTTGGCCCGTCATCCGAGTGAAACCGACGAGCGTATGATGATGCGCCTGGTGGCCTTTATCTTTCACGCCGACGAGCAGCTCAGCTTTACCCGTGGGCTTTGTGTCGATCAGGAACCCGATCTGTGGCTTAAAGATCTTACCGGTGAGATCTCGTTGTGGATCGAAGTCGGACTGCCTGATGAGCGCCGAATCCGCAAGGCGTGCAGCAAGGCAAAGCAGGTTGTGGTTTACGCTTACGGAGGCCGGGCTGTCGATCAGTGGTGGCTGAAAAACGAATCAGACTTTGCCCGGCACAACAACCTGTGGGTCCTCGCCCTCGATCCCGAGACCTGCAGTGCCCTGGCCGGACAGGCACGACGCAGCATGGAGTTTGTCTGTACCCTGCAAGACGGTTCGGCTTGGCTGCACGGCGCAGATACGGAACTCTGCCTGTCGCCAAAGCAACTGAAGTCCCCTTGTTAACGATCCGAAGGAACTATCCATGAACTATTGGCGATTGTTGGCTTGTCTGCCGACGCTGCTTTTTCCCCAAAGCCTCTGGGCGATAACCCCGGAACCGGCACCCTCTGCCGTCGTGTCGATGAAGGAGATGAGTTCCGAGGCCCTCAACAGCCTGGGAGTTCGCTATGCACTTGGTGAAGGAGTTGAACAGAATTTCGAAAAGGCCAGGGACTGTTGGCAGCAGGCGGCTCAAGCTGGCCATGCCGGAGCACAGTTCAACCTCGGGCAGATGTACGAGACCGGCAGTGGCGTCGAGCGCGACACCACTGCTGCGGCGCTCTGGTATGCCAAAGCCGCTGCTGAAGGAGACCGGATGGCCCAATTCAGGTTGGGGCTGCTGATGGAGGCAGGCAACGGGGTTAAAACCGATCACGCCAGGGCGGTTTCTCTATTTCGTCAAGCCGCCGAACAAGGGTTGGCCGATGCTCAAAATTCACTTGGTCGCATGTATGAAATGGGCAGGGGAATCGAACAGGATGTTGAAATCGCCAAACAGTGGTATCGCCTTGCGGCGCTGCAGGGCTACGTCTTTGCTCAGTCCAATCTCGGTTTCCAGATCTACGCCGGCAGGAAGAGCTCCGGGCAACTCCCGGAAGCCTATGCCTGGATTCGGCTGGCCGCCCTGAAGGGCAACGCCATTGCCAAAGCGCACCTCATGGAAGTCAGCGGCAAAATGACGCCGCAGCAGATTGAAAAAGGGAAGCAGCTGGCCGAACAGTTCAAGGCGATGATCGCTTCGAAAATGGCCGGTCCAAATTGACGGTCTGTTTGTTGGCCCTTTGCGTCACAGGTCTCTTGAATCCAGAGAAGAACGATTCGTTCTTGCTCCCATGATGAAAGGCTGAAGTGCTCGTATGTCTCCAGAACAGTTGCAGCGGTTTAAACGTCTGCTTGAGTCTGAACAGCAGAGCCTGCTGGCCACCCGGCAGGCGGCCAAAGATTCAACCCGACCAGTGGTTCTGGATCAGTCCAGTGTTGGCAGACTCTCCCGCATGGATGCGATGCAGGGACAGGCCATGGCCGTAGAATCTCAGCGGCGAAGAGACGTTCAATTGCAGCGCATTCAGTCGGCTCTTGAGCGGATTCAAAACGGTGAGTACGGTTATTGCCTGGTCTGCGAAGAAGAGATCTACCTTCCACGGCTTGAAACGGATCCGGCCGTGCCTCTTTGTCTGGACTGTGCCTCTCGCCGGGAACAGAGCTCAACCTGACTTGAGATGGTTCATCCACTTGTCTCGCTGCTCAAATTTCTGGGCTAGCCCTCCTTAACATAATTTTACGCTAAACTAGACTGAAAGGGGGCACGCAGCCGGAGAACAGCGAAAAAGCGCATGATCATCCTGGCGCACGATGGTTCGATCTATGGCGATTGGGTCGCTCGATACGCTATCCATTTCGCCGCAGTGGAGGAAGACCGCAAGCTGCTGCTGCTTCACGTGGTGGATGGCAAGGTCGGCCCCGAGATCGTCGTCTCCCGCTTCAATGCGTTAGCCGGTGAGTGCGATTCCTACAACGTCGAATTCCTGCCGCAACACCTGCCCCTTGGTCCCTCCGTGTATCGCACCCTTCGTCAGGCAATCCCTCCCGATCCTGACGCTCTGCTGGTCTGCGGAACCCGAGTCAAGCCGCGTCGTCAGAAATACCTGTCTGGGACCATTTCAGAAAAACTGTTGCGTATGCACCAGTGCCCGGTTTTAGCGATCAGGGTCGTGCAACCGGGCCTGCTCGGCAACCCCCATGATCTCCTTCTGCCGCTTGCCGGTCACCTGCATGGTTATTGCCGGGTCTAGCCAATCATCCGTCGCCTTGGCCCCTCTCTGCGTTCCCTGCATATCTGCCGTGCCATGCGCATTAACCTGCTGCGGCATCCTCATCTGTCACAGGAGTTGGAACTGCTGCTTAAGGGGGTCGGCAATACATACCTGGCAAGGTTTCGGACCGAAATAGAGGATGCGTTTGGTCCGTTGCCGTTCCACTGCGATCAACGGGTCATGATCACAACTGACTGGGTGCATGAAATCCTGTTGCAGGCCAGCAGGCTAAAGTCCCAACTGATGCTGCTTGGCCTCAGTGAACGCACTCTCTCCTATCGTATTTTCCATAGTACGGCAATTGAGCGAGTTATTCACGAAACGCCGTGCGACATCGGCATCTATCGCGGCCCATGAACGTTTCTCAGCAAATTCAGAATCTTTCGCCGGAACAGGTTTACAGGGCAATTGGCAGCCGGCCGCAGGGGCTTGATTCTAACGAGGCGGCAGAGCGTCTGGCGGAAGTCGGCCCCAATAGCGTCGAGGTCAGAGACCCTTGGCGGCTAGCCCGCAGTTTGCTGAGACAGTTCACCAACTTCTTCACACTCCTGCTGTTCGCCTCTGCACTGATCTGCTCTATCGCCGAATCACTTCAGCCTGGCCAGAGCATGGCGATCCTCGGTTGGGCTCTGGCCGGTGTCGCCATCCTCAACGCCCTGTTCAGTTTTATCCAGGAGTATCGTGCCGAGAAAGCCATGCAGTCCCTACGCGCCTTTCTTCCGGATCGTGTCGAGGTGATCCGTGATGGCTTGGCGATGACGCTTCTGGCAGAGGAATTGGTTCCTGGTGATTTGTTGCTGCTTGGTGAGGGGGGACGTGTGCCAGCCGATGCAAGGTTGGTGGAAGCCGTCGACCTCGTTGTCAACAATGCGCCGCTGACCGGCGAGGCCAGCCCGGTCATATTGACAACAGAGCCGGCTGAAGTACGCCTTGTGGAAAGTCGCAACATCGCCTTTGCCGGTTGCCTGGTGATGCGCGGCAGTGGCAAAGCTGTTGTGTTCGCCACCGGCTTGCGCACCGAATTCGGCAAACTCGCCCATCTCTCGCAAGCCATCCGGCGCACTTCTTCCCCGCTCGAACGGCAGACGGCGTACATGGTTAAAGTGCTGACGGTGATTGCCGTTACTCTTGGGGGCTCTTTTTTCCTCTATGGCGTTTTCAGCGGACGTTCGCTCTGGGTCAACCTGGTCTTCATGATGGGGATTATCGTCGCAAACGTCCCGGAGGGATTACTGCCGACCTTTACTTTAGCCCTGGCGATGGGCAGCTTGCGCATGGCCCGTAAGAATGTTCTGGTCACCAGTCTCAATGCGGTC
>PKTY01000197.1 GCA_002869725.1 Desulfuromonas sp.
CGCAGCATACCAATTCCCCCACCATCAATCTGCAGACTGTCCAGATAGAGCGTCGGATCAAGACTGAGGTTGCGCATCTGAATCATGTCGATGCCGACTTCGCCCACTAGCTCCGCCACAGCCTCGACCTCTTCGACCTGATCGCTGACCCCGGGGAACACCAGGTAGTTGAGCATGGTGTAGAGTCCGGCCTTTTTAGCGCGGCGCAACGATTCGCGGACATCGGCAAAGGTATAGCCGCGCGGACGGTAGTAGGCGTTATAGAGCGATTCCTGGGCCGAATTCATCGAAACCCTGATCGATTCAATGCCAGCCTCGGCCAGCCGGTCGATGGCGTCCGGCAGCGATGCGTTGCTGTTGAAGTTGATGGTGCCACGCCCGGTCTGGCGGCGCATCTGGCGCACTGACTCACAGATAACGTCAGCCTGCAGGATCGGGTCCCCCTCGCACCCCTGACCGAAGGAGACAATGGCATTATCGGCCTCTTCAAGATGCGGCACCGCAATCTGGCACAGCTCGTCCACTGTCGGCACAAAAGTCAGGCGCTCCTGGCTGGCCGGGCAGCAATCCGACTCCTGCAACGAGATGCAGCCGATACAGCGCGAATTACAAGTGGGAGAGGTCGGCAAGGGTGCTTCCCAGCGCCGAAAGAACAGGTTTTTAGCGGCAAAGCAGTGGTAATCGAGGGCACAACGTGAGAGCTGTTCAAGCAGTCGGTTGTGCGGATTGGCGCGCAGAGCCTGGCGTACCAAGGGGTCGAGCTGGCGGTCATCGAAATGCTCCGGCTGCCACTGGGAGTTGCAATCGACCTGAACCGCAGCAGCATAGAACCGCTCTTCTTCGACACACCAGCCGACCGCAGTATATGACCAGAGAGGCAGGGTGGTTCTCTTGCGCCGATAATCGGCAGCTGGCAGCAGGGTGCGGGTGTAACCCGGCGTTAAAAAAGCGGCAACCGCCTGAACCGGACCGCCCCCCCAACTGCGTGGCAACTGCTCGACCAGCCGCTGGCGTTCGTCTCCTGGCGAAAAGCCGACAGGGGGTGTCGCCGGGATGGTGAACAAGCGGCTCCCTTCCGGCAGAGGGATCAAGTCCTCAAAGTTCGGGCGCACCACCTGTCGGCCGCTGACCCCGGCCATCAGCAGCTCAGGGTACTCGAACACCTCGCCTTGTTCATCGGCGACGACCGCCAGTATGGTCTTGTGCGACATAGATCTCCTCACTTCCGAACGACACCCCGCAAATCGGCCATCTTTGCGAGGAAACTAGCACATCTCCGAAGTCACCACAATTTCCTTTATCTCCTCAAACAGCTTCGCTATCCTCGTGCCATGCGCACTCTCCTGACCACCCTCCACAGCAAGTTCATCCACAACAGCCTGGCTCTCCCCTGTCTGGCCGCATACTGCCAAAGCGGTTGCGGTGAACTGCTGATCCGCGAATTTACCGTCCATGAGCCGAAGGAGTCGGTTCTCGCTCAGCTGCTTGCCGAGCAACCGGATGTGGTGGCCTTCTCGGTCTATCTCTGGAACCGGATACAGACTCTGGAGTTGGTCGATTCTCTCGCCGTAGTCAACCCGCAGCTGCGGATCGTGATAGGCGGACCTGAAGTCTCCTACGACGGCCACGCCCTGTTCCAGACCCACCCGGGCCTGACCGCCCTGGTCCACGGTGAAGGAGAAATGCCGCTACGCGCCTTGCTGACAGCCTGGCAGACGGGGTCATCTGCAACGGGGATTCCGCGCCTGACCCTGCGCACCAGCAGGGGGGTTGTGAAAGGACCAGATGGCCCGGTTCTCGCTGACCTCGACCAGATTCCCTCTCCGTTCCAACTCGGCCTGGTCGATATCAACCGCGGCTTCGTCTATTACGAAACCAGCCGAGGCTGCCCGTTTCGCTGCAGTTTCTGTCTGAGCGCCAAAGACAACCGGGTCCGTTCCTTCAGTATGGAGCGGATCTATGATGATCTTGGCTGGCTGATGGAACGGCGGGTCGCGAAAATCAAGCTGGTCGATCGCACCTTCAACTACGATCCGGCCAGAACCCATGACATTCTCGCGTTCATTGTGGCTCACAACCGTGGAAGCCATTTTCACTGCGAGATCGCTGCCCACCTCGTCGACACTCCGATCCTGCAACTGCTGGAGCGAGTTCCCCCGGGAGTGTTCCAATTCGAGATCGGTGTGCAATCGACACGTTCCGAAACACTCGACGCCATCGATCGCCGGGTCTGCCTCGAGCGCCTCACCACCAATGTGCAACAGCTGCGCTGCCGTACTCAGGTCGAACTGCACCTCGACCTGGTGGCCGGCCTCCCGGAAGAGGGTTATCGTGACTTCCTGGCATCCATCGACCGGGTCGCCGCTCTTAACCCCGACCACTTACAGATCGAACCGGTCAAACTTCTTCCCGGCTCGCCATTACGTGATCAGGCCCGGCCATTGGGAATTCGTTTCGATCCCAATCCGCCTTACACCGTTCTGTCCACCCCAGACCTCGATTATGTCGAGTTGCAGCACATCTGTGAGATCAGTCGGCTGCTCGATCTGACCTGGAATGCCGGTTGCCTGACAACTTTTCTGACAGTTCTCACCGAACACTCCAAATCGCTGTCGAGGGGACTGGAAGAGCTTGCCGAGTTCTGGCGAAACCGTGGCCTGTTTCGCTACCCCCTCAACCGCCAGGCCCTGTTCGAGTACTGCTGGCAGTTTGCCAAGACTCTCGACAACAGATGGCGGCAAAAATTCAAGAACGCCCTCGGCTACGACTTTGCCCGCTGCGAGCGGGTTCCCTTAAAACGCTTGCCAGAATTCTTCGACACAGCCATGCACACCGCTGAATCGGACTGGGTGCAGCAACAGGTTGCCGACAAAACCCTGCAGATCCGGGGTCAGGGGATCAAGCTCCAGTATTTCTCTGCAGTCTTCCATGACCTGCCTCACCGCAGCGGGCGCAATGTCCTATTGTTCTGCTACCTGACTCGAAGCGGACAGGGGATGACCGTCGAGGAATTTGTCTGCCCTGCCGAGAGACCCACAGAGCCCCTGCACACCGCCAACGCAAGGAGAGACTGAATGTCTGAACAACTCACCGGGATTGAAGAAAAGCTGATCGAATTTGCGACCAAAGCGTCGGCCACCATCCAGAGCCAGTCGGAACAGATTCACGCCCTGACCCATGCCCTGCTGATTGCGCTGGTAGCGATGTCGGAGCAGAATCAGTCTTTTCGGGAGGACTTTCTGGAGCGAATCGGCTGGGTCAGCGAGCACCACAAGGACCACAGCACCGACACCTTCACCCAGGAATTCTTCGCCGAACTGATCCGTTTTCTCGAAGATCCCTACAACTACTCAACCAGCGAAGACGGGCGACCCAAGTGGTTCAAGGGGATCATTAGCGGCGGCCGCAGCCCCTCACAGGAGAGCTGATCGATTGAACAGAACCCGTAACCGTCCATTTGACCACTCAACTGACGATGAGACGGTCTATTAATCCCACGGCATTGCGCTATACTGTTGGTTAAGGAGTTGCCATGGCACATCATTCCCTCGACCACCTGATCAGACGGATCGAACGACTCAACAGAATCGGTGCCGCTCTATCCGCGGAGCAGGGCATCGACAGCCTGCTGGAAATGATACTGCTCGGAGCCAAGGAGCTGACCAGCGCCGACGGGGGGAGCCTCTATCTGCTCGACGGGCGGCACCTCAAGTTTGAATTGATCCACA
>PKTY01000034.1 GCA_002869725.1 Desulfuromonas sp.
AGCCCCATTCTGAAGCCACAATCAACCATCCAAGAGTTCAGACAAAGGAAACCTGCTCAGACAGCTTGACGTTTAGAGCGGATGTCCGTGGAGGAATTCCCGGGCCTTGAGAACGCCGGCGGCTTCACCGAGCAGCATCAGGGTGTCGCCGGCCTCGATGCACAGATCGGCGGGCGGGTTGTAGATGACCCGCTCCTGGCGAATGACCCCCATGATATTGCAACCGGTGACCGAGCGAAAATTGAGTTCTGCCAGACTCTTGCCGAGACATGGTGAGTCGTCTGGAACGGCTTGGATCTCCAGGTCGCCGTTGTCGAGAACCGACAGATATCCGGTGAGGTTGCGGGTCTGGCGCCCCCCCTGCTGGTAGCGCTGGTGGTGTTCGTTGCGCAGAGTGGAGAGAATCTTCAGTACCCGTCCTTCCGGGACCTTGAACTGACGCAGCAGGAAAGTGGCCATCTCCAGCCCGGCGCCGAACTCGTCGGAAATGATCTCATCAGCTCCCGACTGTATCAGCTGGTCGATATGGGCGACGAAGTGGGTGCGTGCCAGGATATAGAGGTTGGGGTTCAGCTCCCGTGCCGTCGGAATGGCCCTGGCCAGGGCTGAAGGGTCGTTGATGGCCAGCACCATGGATTTTGCCCGGTGAATTCCTGCCCCTTCCAGAACGGCCGGGGCGGTTGCGTCGCCATGAATGATGATTTCGCCGGCCTTCCTGGCTCGGTGAACCACTTCGCCGTTCATCTCGAGGTGAATGTAGGGGATGCACATCTCACGCAAGGTGCGGGCCACGTTGCGGCCGGCCAGCCCGTAACCGGCGACGATCACATGCCCCTCGAGGTTGGCAGTGCGCTCCTGGTCTTCACTGACCAGATCTTCACCTCTGCGGTTGATTGTTCTGGCGACGAAGTTGGCAATCGTCTGCGCCTGGCGGAACATCAGCGGTGTGAGCATCATCGACAGGGCGACGATCGACAGGGCAAGCTGATAGGTCTGGGGAGGGATTGCTTGCAGGTCGCGGGCCTGCGCGAGCAGGATGAAGGAGAACTCGCCAACCTGAAAGGTGATCAACCCGGAGGTCAGTGCGGTGCGCAGGGGGTAGCGGGCAGCCAGTCCCGCCAGGGTGCCGGCCAGAGTTTTTGCCAGACTGAGCAGGAGCAGCCCGAGTAGCACTGCGCCGAGGTTGGCAACCAGGAGTCGAATGTCGACCAGCATTCCGACCGAGATGAAAAAGACTGCCAGAAACACATCACGGAACGGGATGATATCGGCCATCACCTGGTGGGAGGAGTCGGACTCGGCCAGGGACAACCCGGCCAGGAAGGCGCCAAGGGCGAGGGAGAGTCCTGCTTCGGCGGTGGCCCAGGCCGTGCCGAGCACGATCGCCAGAATGGTCAGCCGGAACAGTTCCGGGGCACGGGTGCGAAGAATGCGGCGCAGCAGGGGTTTGAGCAGGTAGCGCACAAACAGATAGAGTCCGAACAGGATGGCCCCGGCCCTGACCAGGGACCAGATCGAGAAGGCGTGAGCCTGGGTGCCGAGCAGGGGGAGCCCCACAATG
The DNA here is from genome assembly GCA_002869725.1 of Desulfuromonas sp. Lineage (GTDB taxonomy): Bacteria > Desulfobacterota > Desulfuromonadia > Desulfuromonadales > BM103 > BM103. The sequence goes on from PKTY01000034.1 coordinate 1,562, forward strand.
AAAAGGATCACGCACAGATCCTGAAAAAGAAGGATGCTCAAGGCAATGCGGCCATGGGCGGAATCGACCTCGCCACGTTCGAGCAGAAGCTTGAGTACAATGGCCGTCGAGGAGAGAGCCATGGCCATGCCAAGGGTAATCGCTGCCGGCCAGTGCTCACCCAGAAGGAGTGTACCGCAGGTGACGGCCAGAGCGGTCGCTGTGACCTGGACAGTGCCGGTGGTGAGGAGCAAGTTACGCAGTCTCACGATCCGCTTGACAGAGAATTCCAGGCCGATCGTGAACAGTAGCAGGATGACACCGACTTCGGCGACCATCTCCACCTCGTGCACCCCTTTGATCAGGTGGAAACCATAGGGGCCGACCAGCAGGCCGGTGGTCAGGTAGCCGACGATGGGCGACTGGCGCAACAGGCTGAACAGATAGGCGTTCACCAGGGCCAGGCCGAGGAGGATCAAAACATCCTGCAAGGCACTCAAGTCGGGCATGGAGAGGTCCTCTCTAACAATAGGCTGGAACTGTTCATGACGAGGTCGACTTTTCCTGACGGCGCCGTGCCAGCCAGGAAAGACGCTCGGCAATCTGCTTCTCAAGGCCGCTGTCGACAGGCCGATAGTAGGATTCTCCGTGCAGAGCCTCGGGGAGATGATGCTGGGTGACCAGTTGGTCCTCCTGGTCGTGGGCATATTGGTAGCCTTGATGGTAGCCCAGTTCCTTCATCAGCCTGGTCGGCGCATTGCGCAGGTGGAGAGGAACCGGCAGGGCCCCCGATTTTCTGACTTCGGCCAGGGCCTGTTCGATACCGAGGTAGGAGGCGTTGCTCTTCGGTGCGCTGGCCAGGTAAGTCACCCCTTGGGCCAGGTTGATTCTGGCTTCCGGCAGGCCGACGAAATGGACCGCCTGCTGGACGGCCATGGCGATTTGCAGGCCTCGCGGGTCGGCGTTGCCGACATCCTCCGAGGCAAAGATCACCATGCGCCGGGCGATGAACAGGGGGTCTTCGCCGGCCTCAAGCATGCGCGCCAGCCAGTAGAGAGCGGCATCGGGGTCTGAGCCGCGCATACTCTTGATAAAGGCAGAGATCACGTTGTAGTGCTCTTCAGCCCCCTTGTCGTAGAGCAGCGGCGCCCGCTGCATGGCTTCGGTTATGGTCTGCACATCAACAACGCCGCCGGAGGCGATACCGGAGGCTACTTCCAGAGTGTTGAGGGCGATCCGCGCATCGCCGTGGGCCTGCTCGGCCAGTTGGTCGAGGGCCAGGTCGTCGACAGTCAGATGATGGCTGGCCAGTTGGGTATCGTCCTGGAGGGCGCGCACCAGCAGTTGGCGGATGTCGCTTGCTGCCAGTGGCTCGAGGACAAAGACCCGTGAGCGCGAGAGCAGGGCTGAGTTGACCTCGAAAGAAGGATTTTCGGTGGTGGCGCCAATCAGGATGATGTCGCCGTTTTCCACCCAGGGGAGGAGAGCGTCCTGCTGGGCCTTGTTGAAGCGGTGAATCTCGTCAATAAACAGCAGAGTTCTCCGCCCGTAGTAATCCCTCTCCTTTTTAGCCCGGGTGGTGATTTCTCGTACCTCTTTGACCCCCTGGAGGACTGCACTGAACGCCTCGAAACGGCTTTTGGTGGAATTTGCAATCACTTGTGCAAGGGTGGTTTTGCCGGTCCCTGGCGGCCCCCAGAAGATGGCCGAAGTCAACTGGTCGTTCTCGATCAGGCGACGCAGGATCTTGTCGGGTCCGATCAACTGTTGCTGACCGACCATCTGGTCGAGCTTCTTCGGGCGCAGTCGCTCAGCCAGAGGCGAAAGATTGTTGGTTGGTGTTGAGGCAAACAGGTCAATGTCAGGCCGATCTGTTGGGTCAGGTCGTCAGAGCTTAGCACAGGAGTGTTCCGGGAACAAGCTGGTGAAGCTCTAAGTCCTTGATAGCCATGGACTTTGGCGGTATCTTCTGGTAAAGTACCCAGGATTGGAAGGAGGCTCCATGAAGCGCATCGGAATCTTTGCCAAGCGGCATCACCAGGACGCCATCGGCCTGGCCAGGGATGTTGCCCAATGGCTGGCGGGGCGTCAGGTTGAGGTTCTGTTTGACGAGTCGTTGGCTGCGGCGATGCAGGTTGAC
>PKTY01000394.1 GCA_002869725.1 Desulfuromonas sp.
AGAAAGACCACCTCCTTGCTGGTGCGCACCGTGCGCAGCCAGCCTTGAACCAGCACTGTCCCCGGGCTCTCGGTCAACGCCAGCAGGTGAGCCGTGCGCAGCCGATCACTACGCCAGTCACAAGGGTTCACCTTACTCATCAGCTTCCTCCCTCTGCTCATCCAGGTTGGGTCGCGTCGTGGTCAGCTCACTCCAGCTCTCGCGTTTTGGAGAACTCAACCTCCGGCCACTGCTCCATCACATAGCCAAGCCGCCATTCGCTCGGGGCCAGGAAGCTGAGGTTCCCCTCGGCGTCGAAAGCCAGGTGCGCCTGATTCTTCTTTTCGAATTCAGCCAGCTTTTTGCCATCGGCACTTGAAATCCAGCGGGCTGTCGCATAATCGACCGACTCGTAGATGGCATCGACCCCATACTCGTTTTTTAACCGCTCCATGGTCACATCGAACTGCAGCACACCGACGGCACCGACGACATAGTCGTTGCTAACAAACGGCCGGAACACCTGGATCGCCCCCTCCTCGGCAAGCTGCTTCAACCCTTTCTCAAGCTGCTTGGCCTTGAGGGGAGATTTGAGGCGCACCCGCCGGAAGTGTTCGGCGGCGAAGCTGGGGATCCCGGTAAACTTGAGAGGTTCCTTGTCGCTGAAGGTGTCACCGACCTTGATGGTGCCGTGATTGTGAATGCCGATGATGTCACCGGGATAGGCTTCCTCAACATGTGCCCGATCCTGGGCCATGAAAATAATGGCATTAGACAGATTGACATCCTTGCCAATCCGATGGTGGCGAACCTTCATCCCCCGCTGGAAGCGCCCCGAGCAGATCCTGAAGAAGGCGATCCGGTCGCGATGGGCCGGGTCCATATTGGCCTGGACCTTGAAAACAAATCCCGAGAAGCTCTCTTCACCTGGCTCGATCAGGCGGGTCTGTGTCAGGCGCGGGCCAGGGGCCGGGGCGAGATCGACCAGGGCGTCGAGCAGTTCCTCAATACCAAAATTGTTGATCGCACTGCCGAAAAAGACCGGGGTCTGGTTCCCTTTCAGATATTCCTCAAGCTCAAAGGGATTGGCTGCCCCCTCAAGAAGTTCGATGTCCTCGCGCAATTCCGCAGACTGGCCACCGAGCAGTTCATCAATGCGGGGATCGTCCAGATCGCGGATCACCTCGACCTGCTCGGTTTTGCGGGTTTCCCCGGGCCGGAACAGCCGAAGTTCCGAGCGGAACAGGTTGTAGACGCCACGGAAACGTTTACCCATGCCGATCGGCCAGGACATGGGAGCACACTCGATCTGCAGCTTGTCCTCGATGTCGGCAATCAGGTCAAGAGGTGCCAGCCCCTCGCGGTCGAGCTTGTTGATGAAGGTAATGACTGGTGTGTTACGCATCCGGCAGACCGCCATCAGCTTTTCGGTTTGGGTTTCTACCCCCTTGGCGCTGTCGATGACCATCAGAGCGCTATCGACGGCAGTCAGCACCCGATAGGTATCTTCGGAGAAGTCCTGGTGTCCCGGGGTGTCGAGCAGGTTGATTTCGCAATCGCGATGGCCGAATTTCATCACCGAGGTGGTCACCGATATACCACGTTCCTGCTCGACCTTCATCCAGTCGCTGGTCGCGTGGCGCGAAGCCTTGCGCGCCTTGATCGCTCCTGCCATCTGGATGGCGCCACCGAACAGAAGCAGCTTTTCGGTGAGAGTGGTTTTGCCGGCATCGGGGTGACTGATAATCCCGAACGTCCGACGCCTGCTGATCTGTTGCAGAAAGTTCTTGTCCAAATCGACACCTTCAAGGAGTGGATTGCTGGAAAACAGAAAACGGGCGACGAGCCCGTTTTTCAGATACTAGCCGATATCTACGGCGGCGGTCAACCGGGATGCCCACCACGCGGCAGCTTGATCATCACCCGGGTCCCTTCGCCAAAACGGCTGTCAATGCCGATCTCCCCGCCATGAGCCTCAACGATGTGGCGGGTGACGCTAAGACCCAGACCGACACCCTGGGCGGCGGTATTCGAGGTATCGGCCCGATAGAATCGGTCGAACACACGTTGCAGCTGCTCTGCCGTCATGCCGATCCCCTGGTCGGCGACCGTTAGCCAGCAGCTATCGTCATCGCCATCCAGCACAACACGGAGCCTCCCCCCGTGAGGCGAGTATTTGACCGCATTGCTGATCAGGTTCTCCACAACCTGCTCAAGACGCCCGCAATCGGCTTCCAGAGACAAAGGCTCGTCAGGGCACTGCAGCTCGAAGCTGTGACCGCTACCCTGCCCCTGATACGGCTTGAGAACGTCGAGAACAACCTCATTGAGACAGCAGGAGCCAAACTCCAGATTGAGAGGCTGTCCCGATTCGATGCGGCTGACATCGAGCAGGTCATCGACCAGGCGCGACAAGGCAATCGCCTTGGTATGAACCAGACTGAGGCTTTCATGAACCTGCTCGGTGCTAAGAGTTGCGACAGCACTCTGGTTGGAGAGCAGTTCGGTATAACCGATAATCACCGACAGCGGAGTATTGAGTTCGTGGGCCGCCATCCCGAGGAAAGCGTTCTTCATGCGCTCTACTTCCCGTTCCCGGGTGACATCATGAATCAGCAGCACAGCACCAGGAGCCAGCCCCTCGCCATCATTGAGAGCGGAAACCCGAGCCTGGAAAACCGTGTTCCCCTCCCCTGACGCCTGGTCAACCTGAAAATCAAAAATCATCTGGTTTTCCAGGGCAGCCCCCCCCGGTCTGAGCGCATCGATCAACTGCCGGGAAACCGGTAGCGTATCAAGAGTTTGCCCAAGAGCTTTCTCGAGAGGGACGCCGAGCATCTGCTCGGCAGCACTGTTCATATGGACAATCCGCAGCTCCCCATCGGTGACCAGCAGGCCATCGGAAACCGAGCGCAAGATTCCGTCGAGCTGTTCCCGACCGGCACGGGTCTCTTCAAGGGCATCAGTCAGAGCCACCTGAGCCATGGCCCGCTCAGTGATCTCGCCGGTCAACTGGGTATTGGCTTCCTGCAGCTCCTGGGTGCGCTCGGCAACCCGTCGCTCGAGATCCTCGTTGGCCCGGCGCAACGCATCTTCCGCCTGCTGGCGCTCGGTCATCGCCCGCCCGGCGTTGCGCAACGCCAGACTGATGGCAAACATCAGCACCACGGCCACCCCAATCAGAGCCAGAGTGGTTCGCAAGGTCAAGAGATTGGTCTGGTAAACACGGCGGGTAATGTCGTAGTAGACTTCAATGGCACCACCAAAGACTCCGGACACCTGAAAGGGGACGTAGGTCTCCACCACATCGATGTTTGTCAGCTGGCCATCGGCAGTTGGCGCATTCTTGCTGACCACCTTGGAGAAAATCCGCCCCTTGGCGACCACTTGACGAAAGTAGTCTTTGTCGTTGACCTGGCCAATCTCTTCGGGCAGTGTGGAATAGAGAATTTCCCCTTGGGGAGAGAAGAACCGCAGCTTGATCAGCAAGTTGTCGGCTTGCAGCAGGCACACCTTTTCGATGGTGTCGGCCGGAAGGATGTCACGCTCAAGGACAACCCCCTCCATCCCCAGAGAACGAACCAGGTAGCTGGCGAAACGCGCCGATTCCTCTTCGGTTTCGTGAATCAGCTGCCGGTGATAGGAAGGGTGCAGTACATAGAGGGTATAGAGCGGCAGACAGCAGGTGGCAACCAGCGCCAGAATGAACAGGTTGCGTAGAAAAGGTATCCGAAACATCGTATCTCCCAACAGGCAAGCCTACTCCGACCCATATTTATACAACAAGCCCGGAGACTTTCAAAGTTATTAAGGTCCGGTTGCGGGTCAATTCATAGCCAGTCAGTTAACTTTTGGTCTCTAAGTGATGCAACCCGAAACCTCAACTTTACATCGCACCAGCGGCATCCTCCTCCACCCAACAGCCCTAACCGGCCCGGGCGGCATAGGAAGTTTCAGCAGAGAGGCCCTGCAATTCATCGACTTTCTCGCCGCAGCAGGTCAGTCCGTCTGGCAGATGCTCCCCCTGGGGCCGACTGGCTATGGCGACTCCCCTTACAATGCCCTGTCAGCCTTTGCAGGCAACCCGCTATTGATTGACTTCGAACAACTGGTCGCAGCGGGCGACCTGCCCCCACAGCAGAACGAAACGGCGAGAGCCGACGATTCGTTGGTCGATTTTGAGCAGGTCTCAGCAAGAAAATCGGCCCGACTGCTGGAAGCGGCCAATCGCTTTCTGGCGCGCCAGCCTGATGACTCCCGGGCGATCGCTTTCCATGTCTTCTGCCGCGAGCAGGCTGACTGGCTCGACGATTTTTCCCTCTATATGGCGATTCGCGCCGACCAGCAATTGAAACCCTGGTGGCAATGGCCCAAAGCGCTGCGCAACCGGGAGCAGTCCGAGCTCGACAGCTTTAGCCGTCAAAAGACTGACCGGATTTTGACCTGCAAGTTTCAGCAATTTGTCTTTTTCGAGCAGTGGGCAGGTCTGCGCAGCTATGCAAGACACAAGGGGGTGCAGCTGTTCGGCGACATGCCGATCTTTGTCGCCCGCGACTCGGCCGACGTCTGGGCCCATCAACAGCTTTTTGAACTCGATAACAACGGCCAGCCGACCGTGGTGGCCGGCGTCCCCCCCGATTATTTCAGTGCGACCGGCCAACTATGGGGAAACCCTCTGTATCGCTGGCAGAAACACGTCGACCAGGATTTCAACTGGTGGCTACGGCGGTTTCGCCACCAACTGCAGCTGTTCGACCTGCTCAGAATCGATCATTTTCGTGGTTTTGCCGCCTGCTGGGCGATTCCGGCCGACCATAAAACCGCCGAAAAGGGCGCATGGCAACAGGTTCCGGGAAAGGAGCTGTTCACAGTCCTCAACAAGGCCATCCCCGATGCAGCAATCGTTGCTGAAGATCTGGGTATCATCACTCCGGATGTCGAGGCACTGCGCGACAGTTTCGGCTTTCCGGGGATGAAGATTTTGCAGTTCGCCTTCGACTCCGATGCTCTCAACCCCTACCTCCCGCACAACTACCGACGCCGGGCAGTGGTCTATACCGGCACCCATGACAACGACACCACTTTCGGCTGGTGGCAGGAGCTGAGCCGTGAGCAACGCAAGCGGGTCAGTTGCTACCTGGGCAAAGAGTCGGCACAAATGCCCTGGGATCTGATTCAGCTCGCCATGTCCAGTGTTGCCCAGCTGTGCATCATCCCATGTCAGGATCTGCTCGCCCTTGGAAGCGAGGCTCGCTTCAACCGCCCCGGACAAGCCGAAAGGAACTGGACCTGGAGACTCACCCCTCACCAGCTCGACGATCTGTTGGCACAGCGGTTGCTAGACCTAACCAGACGCTATAACCGTCTACCGAACAACCGGTGAGCCCACGATTGCCCTTGCTGGCCTTCAGGCAAGTATGTTAGTAGTATCCGTTGTTGTTCGTAGTAGACAAGCCAACAAGGCCCTTAGGCCTCAAACCCCAAAGCTATGTACGGAGGAATTACGGTGAAACAACTGCTGACAATTTTGTGTGTCCTGACCTTCGCCCTGACCATGTTCGGTTGCAGCGAAGAAGCCCCGGCTCCCAAGCCCACAGCCAAACCTTCCGAACAGGCTGCCAAGCCGGCCCCTGAGGCCCCGACTGCTGCCGTCGGCAAGGCCGGCAAGGTGACGGAGACCATGAACGCTGCCGGCTACACCTACGTCCAGGTCGATACCGGCAACGAGAAGTTCTGGGCAGCCGCTCCCGAATTCAGCGTCAAGGTCGGTGACGACGTGGTGGTTCCGGAAGGGATGCCGATGCCGGACTACCACAGCAAGACCCTCGACCGTACTTTTGAGATGGTCTACTTCGTCCCCAATGTGATGGTGGGCGGTGAAATGGCGGCTGCAGCACCGGCAGGCGACATGCCTGGCGACCATCCGCCGACACAGGGCGGCTCGACCAAGGTCGAACAGACCGATGTCGACCTGTCCGGGATCAGCAAGGCCGATGGCGGGCTAACCATTGCCGAAATTTATGCACAGAAGGCTGACCTGTCCGGCAAGTCGGTTAAAGTACGCGGCAAGGTGGTCAAATTCAGCCCGGAGATCATGGGCAAGAACTGGATTCACCTCCAAGACGGCTCCGGCGAAACCGGCAGCAACGACCTGACCGTGACCACCGATGTCATGGCCAACCTCGGCGACACTGTGACCATCATCGGCAATATTGCAGTCGACAAGGATTTTGGTTACGGCTACAAGTACGATCTGATTATCGAGGACGCTCAGGTCACAGTCGAATAATCTCTGGACCCGCTTCAACTCGAAAGGCCCCCGCGATTGCGGGGGCCTTTTTAATTAATAAGGAAGCCATCTTTCCATGAAACCCGTGCTGATCATCAAAGCCGGCGACACCTTCCCCGCCCTGTCCACACAAATGGGCGGTTTCGTAGACTGGACACGGAAGGGTCTTCAGCTCGCTCACCAACAGGTTCGGATTGTCGACGTCTGTGCCGGCCACCAACTCCCCGCGCCTGCAACCCTGAGCGGCGCGGTCATCACCGGATCCCACGACATGGTGACCGAGCACCGGCCCTGGATGATGCAGACAGCCGACTGGCTGCTCGACGCTGTCCAATACCGACTGCCGGTCCTTGGCATCTGCTTCGGCCACCAACTGTTGGCCGAGGCCCTTGGCGGCAAAGCTGGATGGAACCCGCGCGGTCGCGAGATCGGCTGCGCCCTGGTCACCCAGACCGAACAAGGGCGGCAAGACCCTCTGCTCGGACTGCTCCCCGCCAGCTTCATGGCCCAGCTGACCCATAGCCAGACTGTCCTGCAGCTACCACCGCGTGCCCAACTGCTGGCGACCAGCGACCAAGACCCCCACCAGGCATTTCGTTACGGGTCAGCCCTGGGCATTCAGTTCCATCCAGAATTTCCCATCGCAGCGACAACCTGGTACATTGATACTCTAGCCAACGAACTACGTGAAGAGGGCCTTGACGTTGACGATCTGCGTGAAAAGCTGCAATCGACTCCCGAAGCGGCCAGCCTGCTCGCTCATTTCGCGAAAAGTCTTCTCTAACGGGTGCATCGGCTCAAAAAATGTTACTTTGACAATCTTTGACAATCTTTTACCAGACCATGACGACATCCCCTCGACAAAGTGCTCCAATCGACTCAACAGCCCACAACCGTTGATATGAAAGGAGCCAACCATGAAGAGCAATTCGCAGTTCATCCCCTGGTTAACCCTGTTCTTCTCCCTGTTTGTCCTGACGCCCCTCACAGAAGCATGGGCCTCTCCCCTTGTCATCTGCAGTGCCGACCTTGATCGCCATCTGCTTCCGGCAAGGCAGACCCAAACAGCCATCATCAAAATCAACCTCGACGCGGCAAACATCGGCCGCAAGCTTGAGCGCCCCCCGGTCAACCTGACGCTGGTCCTCGACCGATCAGGGTCGATGACCGGTGACAAGATCGTCAAGGCCAAGGAAGCCGCAATCCAGGCCCTGCGCCGACTCAATCACCGCGATCGGTTTGCCCTGGTCACCTACGACCATCAGGTCGAAACCATCGTCCCGTCCCAGAGTGCCGCCAACAGCGAATGGATCGAAGCCCGCATCCGGCAGATCAGGCCGGGCGGCAATACCGCCCTGTTCGGCGCAGTCAGCCAAGGCGCCGCCGAGGTTCGCAAATCACTTGGAAACAACATGATTCATCGTGTCATTTTGCTCTCCGATGGGCTGGCCAATGTGGGGCCGAGCAACCCCGGCGATCTCGGCCGGCTTGGAGCAGCACTGCTCAAGGAGGGGATTTCGGTCACGACCGTCGGGGTTGGTACCGACTACAATGAGGATCTGATGGCACAACTCGCCGGCCGTAGTGACGGCAACCACTACTTCGTCGAAGCGAGTCGCGACCTGCCCCGCATCTTCGCCGCGGAACTCGGCGATGTCCTGAATACCGTGGCGCGCCAGGTGACCATCGAGATCGAGTGTCCGGACGGCGTTGTTCCGATTCGCATCATTGGCCGCGACGGCAGAATCTTCGGAAACCGCGTCGAGTTAAGAATGAACCAGCTTTACGGCGGGCAGAACAAATATGCCCTGGTCGAAGTCGAAATCCCCTCGTCACTGGCCTCGGAGCAACTGCAGTTGGCCCAGGTGCGCTGCAGCTATGAAAATGCCTTGACCGACCTTCATGTCCACAACGAGTTCAAGGTCCTGGTTCAGTTCAGCGAGGACCGTGATGCCGTGACCCGCTCGGTACAGCCCGAGGTTCAGCGCTCCGTGGTCGCCAACGAAATCGCCGAGGCCCGTGACAAAGCCCTTGACCTCTACAATGCCGGCCGCAAAGATGAGGCTGTTCAGGAACTTCAACAGCGCCAGGCGCAAATCGAGCAGAAGAGCCAGGCGCTGGGGGTCCCCCAGTTGGCGGCCCCGGCCGCGGCCCTTGCTGATGAAGCCGTGGAGTTCGAATCCGACCGTCTCGACAGCAGCCGCAAAAAGGAGCTTCGCTCTGAGAGCTACAAGGTTCGTAAACAGCAGAAAGACTATTGACCTGCACAATCTGCCGCCGGCAACACTTGCCTTATGAAACTCGTCCGCACCCCGATGATTGCCTGGATCCTGCTGCTGTTCGCGGCAATGACCATCGGCGGCATGGCAATCTTTCTGCTGCAGCAGCAGCAGGCCAGTCTGTTGCGCATGGCTGGCGAGGCGAGGCGCGTAAAGCTCGAAACGGAAGCGGCCACCATCAACCTGACGGTCACCGAAACCCGTGAAAGCCTGGCCGGTGAGCTCGCGACACTGTCGGATCCGGGGTTGCTCAACAAGCTGGAGAATTGGCGCCTGAGCAACCCCTTGATCCGCAACGTTTTCCTCTGGGCCCCCGGGTCCAAACTGATTTTCCCCAACCCGTCCCAACCGGCCAGCAGCGAAGAGCAAGATTTTTGTAACAGGTATGCCAGCCTCTTCTCAGGGCAACACCCATGGGCTTTACCCCGCAAGGAGAGCGACCTGCCGTCCGACCAGTTCCAGGCTCGTCGCGAACTGACCCAACTCGCCAAAACCGTACCGACCGCAGAGAGTTCTTCTTCTCGACCACCTGCAACAAGCATCACGACGGCTGCCGGCGGGTGGCTCCCCTGGTTCTGGGAAGACAGTCTTCATCTGCTGCTTTGGATGCAGACTGCCGATGGGAGGCGCTTCGGCATTGAGCTGGAGATGGCCGCTCTCTTGTCACGGCTGGTTACGATTCTGCCGCCTCCTGCCCACGACGATCAATCTCTGGCCCTGCTCGATGACCGGGGGAATATTGTTCATCAGAGCGGCCGCATCGACCCGTCTGAACCCGCTGCACAGGTGATGACGGTCCCGGTCGGCGACAGCCTGCCGCACTGGCAACTCGGCCTGTACAGCAATGCCGCCGACCCTCAGGGGAAGACAACCCCCTACCTGTTGGTCGGCGGGCTTCTGACCTTGACACTGGTCTGCACCATCCTGCTGGGGGGATCCTTGCTCCTCTGGCAGGCTCGTCAGGGCTTACGCGACGCCCGGCGCAAGACCGGATTTGTGGCCAACGTGTCCCATGAGCTCAAAACACCGCTGACCAGCATCCGCATGTATGTGGAAATGCTCGAAGAATCTCCGCAAATCGGCGAAGAACGACGGATGCGCTATCTGAAAACCATCGGCGATGAAGCGCGCCGCCTCACCCGCCTGGTCAACAACCTGCTCGACTTCAGTCGCCTCGAGCAGGGGCGCAAAAGCTATCGGCTGGCACAGACCGACCTCCACCAGCTAGTCGAAAGGGTTGCAACCAGCCAGCTGCCACGCCTCCAGACGCTCGGCTTGTCCCTGCAACTGAACCTTGACCGGGACGAGGTTCTGATCGATACCGACAGCGACGCCGTAGAACAGGTATTGCTCAACCTGATCGACAATGCCATCAAATATGCGGCTGAAGGAAAAATCGTAAAGGTGAGCATGCAAAGCAAGGGAGATCAGGTGGAGATTACTGTTTCCGACCAGGGACCGGGCATTCCTGCGGCGCAAAGAGAGAAGGTTTTCGAGATGTTCCACCGGATCGACAACGCGCTGACCAGCCACCAGCAGGGATGCGGCCTCGGGCTCAGCATAGCCCGGCAACTGTTGCGCGATCTGGGCGGAAATTTGCGCTATACCCCTGGCCAGGGGCTTGGGTCCAGCTTCATCATCTCGCTCCCATTAACCGCCCAGCCGCCTGAGAGGAGACCATGAATCCCATCAAAATATTAGTTGCCGAAGACGATGCCAGTCTGCGCCAGGGGCTGGTCGATCTCCTCGAAGACGAAGGATATCAGGCGCTGGCTGCAGCCGACGGAGAGACCGCGTTACACCTCTACGCCGAGCAACACCCCAACCTCTTGTTGCTCGATGTGATGATGCCTGGCAGAAGCGGATTTGAAGTGTGCCGAAAGGTGCGTCAAGGCGACAGTGTCACACCGATCATTCTTCTGACCGCCAAAGGGGAGGAGATCGACAAGGTGGTCGGCCTGGAGCTTGGCGCCGACGACTACATTACCAAACCGTTTGGGCTTCACGAGTTACGGGCCAGGATCAAGGTCCAGCTGAGACGTATGAGCAAAGCCTGCCCACAATCGATTCCCGACCCGTTCCGGTTCGGAGCGGCCCTCATCGAGCGCAACCAAATGCAGGGGAGTCTGCAGGGGAACAGCTTTCGGTTAAGCGTCAGGGAGTTAAAGCTGCTGGAGATGTTCTACCTGCATGCTGGGGAGGTGCTGAGTCGCGACACCCTCCTCAATCATGCCTGGGGAATCAACTACCAGGGGACAACCCGAACCCTGGACCAGCATATTGTCCAACTGCGCAGAAAGGTCGAGGAGTGCCCGGACCAGCCAAGGGTGATTCAGACCGCCCACGGCATCGGCTATCGCTATGCAGGGGCAGACCAGAATCGCTGGGCCCTACCCAACCCTTCAAGCCCGATCAAAGGTCGTTGAGCAAGCGATAGATCTTCTGTTGCAGCCCCCAGGCCGTCGCGGCCTGATCCTCCAACCCGTTCTCTTCGAACAGCAGGCGGCCGCGGTCGAGGTGATTGTGTGCCTTGAGGAGAACCGGTGTCAGTTTGTGTTCCAGGTTCATGCGCGGGATCTCTCCAACCTGATCAACCCATTCGCCAAGAACCTCCAACCCCTTGTTCACAGAGCGTGTGGCTTGCGCCGCCTCCTGCGGCAGATTGGCCAGGCCATCCCGACAGGTCAGTACTTCGCGGTAAATGTCCCGATAACGATCTGAAATACTCATAACATCTGACTCCGACAGGTAAACAAAAGCACTGTTCTCAAGGTTTCATCCTAGTCGATGGCCCGGGTCAAGACAACCGAAAAGGGCCGGGTCAAAAAGGCTCCTGAAAGCGGTTGACTCCAGCGGAAGCGAACTGATAACCTGCTTAACTGAACACCCATGAAACGCCCTGGGGGAGTAGCTGCTACTGAGAGTCCGCACTGCGGACGACCCCTTGAACCTGATCCGGATCATACCGGCGGAGGGAAGCGGCGCGATCTTCCGCTATTGAGCTGGACAGAGAGCCGCGTTATGCGGCTCTTGCTGTTTACAGTCCATGGTCAACAGAGATATGACGATCTACGTCAACGAGCAGGCTTACGACTTGGCTCCGGAGGAGACAGCCGGCGAACTTCGCGACCGCATCAAACCGGGGGCCGACCTGCTGATCTGCAACGGTTTTCCGATTGGCCCTGACCGACCGCTCGAAACGGGCGATCGACTGGTCCTGATCCGGCGTGGAGAAATCCCGAGCGCCGAAGAGCTTGACACCCTGCTGACAGCCCGACATACACCGGGGGTCCACGAGAAGATCAAAAGCGCCTGTATCGGCATTGCCGGTGCCGGCGGCCTCGGCTCGACGATTGCCGTCGCCCTGACCCGTATCGGAGTCGGTCAGCTGATCATTGCCGATTTCGACCTGGTCGAACCGTCCAATCTCAACCGTCAGCAGTATTTTCTCGATCAGCTTGGTCAACCCAAGGTCTACGCCCTCAAGCAGACGCTTTCCAGGATCAACCCTCAGGTCAGGGTGACCGCCTGCCACCTGAGACTGACCCCGGCGAACATTGGCGAGGTCTTTGGCCACGCTCAGGTTCTGGTCGAGGCATTCGATCTTGCCGAACAGAAAGTGATACTGATCGAACACTTTGCCTCCCGCTTCCCGGAGCGACCGATCGTTGCCGCCTCGGGAATGGCCGGTTACTCGGCGGCCAACCTGATCAAGACCCACAAGCTGGCACGGCAGCTCTATGTGTGCGGCGACGGCGCGACGGCCGCTGCCGAAGGGGTCGGTCTGATGGCTCCACGGGTTGGAGTTGCTGCCCATCACCAGGCCAACGCCGTGTTGCGCCTGCTGCTCGGTCACGACCCGGTCATCGACAAGGATGAGAGATGCTGACAACAATCAACGGCCAGTCCCACCAACTGCCCTGCGGCACGACCCTCTCCGGGCTGATCGAACAACTGGGGCTGGACGGACAGCGACTGGTGGTTGAACGCAACCGGCAGATCGTGCCGCACGATCATTACAAGACAACCAAACTGGAAGAAGGCGACGTCCTGGAGATCGTCCAGTTCGTCGGTGGAGGATAAACAACCATGGATCAACTCATCATTGCCGGCCGGGCATTTCAATCCCGACTGATGGTCGGAACCGGCAAGTTCGCCTCCAATCAGGCGATGGTCGCGGCGATGGAGGGCTCCGGCTGCCAGATTGTCACCGTCGCCTTGCGTCGCGTCGATATCGACAACCCTGCGGACGACCTGCTCAACCACATCGATCGCCAGCGTTATCTGCTATTGCCCAACACCAGTGGTGCCCGTGATGCCGAAGAGGCGGTCCGTCTGGCCCGCCTGGCCCGCGCCGCCGGCTGTGAACCCTGGGTCAAACTCGAAGTCACCCCCGACCCCTACTACCTGCTCCCCGATCCCGTCGAAACCCTCAAGGCCGCCGAGATCCTGGTCAGGGAGGGGTTTGTCGTCCTCCCCTATATCAATGCCGACCCGGTGCTGGCCAAGCACCTGCAGGAAGCTGGAACAGCGACCGTGATGCCGCTCGGTTCGCCCATTGGCACCAACAAGGGGGTGAAAACCCGTGACAGCATCGCCATCATCATCGAACAGGCCTGCGTGCCGGTGGTGGTCGATGCCGGCCTTGGCGCCCCCTCTCACGCCGCCGAGGCGATGGAGATGGGTGCCGACGCGGTGCTGGTCAACACCGCCCTGGCGGTGGCTCGCGACCCGGGAGCCATGGGTGCAGCGTTCAAGAAAGGGGTCGAAGCTGGCCGCGAAGGTTTTTTGGCCGGACTCGGCGAACAGCGCCACAGTGCCGAAGCAAGCAGCCCGCTAACCGGATTTCTGCGGGACTGAACACGAAGGGCAAGACCTGAGCCATGAGTTTCATCGACAAAATTCAAAGCTACCACCCTCAACAGGTGGAAGACCAGATCGCCAGCAAGACCCCTGACGATGTGGAACGGGCGCTGCTTGCCGAGCGACTCAGCGAGGGCGACTTCATGGCGCTCCTCTCGCCGGCGGCCCAGGACTACCTGGAACCTCTGGCCCAGAAGGCTCACCGTATTACCCGCCGCCGCTTCGGCAATACCATCCTGCTCTACGCCCCCCTCTATCTGTCTAACGAATGCCATAACGGCTGTCTCTATTGCGGATTTTCGGCCGAGAACAAGGTCGCCCGTCGCACCCTCGATCTCGCCGAGATCGAACGCGACGCCCAGGTTCTTGCCGAGCAGGGATTCCGCCACATTCTGCTGTTGACCGGCGAAGCCCCCAAGGTGGCCAGCGTCGACTACCTCGCCGCCGCCGTCGAACGTGTACAGTCTCAGTTCTCCTCCATCGGCATCGAAGTTTTTCCGATGGATCAGGCCGACTACCACCGACTGGTCACCGCCGGGGTCGATGCACTGACCATCTACCAAGAGACCTACGACCCCGAACTCTACGCCGAGATGCACCCCTACGGCAAAAAACGCGACTACGCCTGGCGCCTGGCGACTCCGGAACGTGCCGGGGCCGCCGGTCTGCGTAAGATTGGCATCGGCGCCCTGCTCGGCTTGGGCCGGTTTCGCAGCGAGGCGTTCTTCACCGGCCTGCACGGCCGCTATCTGGCCCGCCACTTCTGGCGCAGTCAGCTGACCGTCTCGTTTCCGCGCATGCGCCCCTCCGAGGTCGGCTTCCAGCCGCGTCAACCGGTCAGCGACCGCGAGTTCGTGCAGCTGATCTGCGCCATACGCCTGCTACTGCACGACGCCGGCCTGGTCCTGTCGACCCGCGAGAGCTCCACTCTGCGCGACCACCTGCTCCCTTTAGGCATCACCCAGATGAGCGCCGGCTCCTGTACCGCCCCGGGTGGCTACGCCAGCGGCGAGCGTCACACCGAGCAGTTCGCCATTGACGATAGCCGCACTCCTGCAGAATTTGCCGCCATGCTGCGCGCCAAGGGGTATGACCCGGTCTGGAAGGATTGGGACCGCAGTTTTCTGGAGAAAGTCTCGGCCTGAGTTGCCATGGGCCGACAGACTGGCAGGCGTCATGGTCGATTTTCCCCTCTACCTGATCAGTGACCGGCAACAGCTTGCGCCCGGGCGCAAGCTGACAGAGGTTCTGGAATCCGCCCTTCAGGGAGGAGTCCCGGCTATCCAGTTGCGCGAAAAAGATCTGCCTGCCGACCAGCTCTATCGGCTGGCCATTGAGTTGCGTCGCCTTACCTCACGATATGGCGCCAGGCTGTTGATCAATGAGCGGATCGATCTCGCCCTGGCTGTCGAGGCCGACGGCGTCCACCTGCCCGGCCACTCCCTCCCCATCCCCGTCGCCAGGAAACTGCTCGGATCTCAGAGACTGATCGGAGTCTCCACCCATCACCTCGACGAGATCGACAAGGCTTGCCAGCAGGGCGCCGACTTCGTCACCTTTGGCCCGGTCTTCGCGACCCCGTCCAAGGCCTGTTACGGGCCGCCTCAGGGGCTTGCCGCCCTGCGAGAGGCCTGCCGTAGCAACCTTATCCCGGTCTTCGCCCTGGGAGGGATCAAGTCAGAACACCAGGCAGTGATTCGCAGCAGCGGCGCCGCAGGTATCGCCCTGATCTCCGCCATCCTCACCGCCGACAATCCAGCCGCAGCGACCCGCTCCTTTCTCCCCTAAACGTTGTCCCTGACAGCTGCGTTAAATCTCCACCGCAACCGATCAACCGGTAGGGGGTGAAGCCTGTGAAACGCGAAAAAATAAACCTCAAGCCTTTGATTCCTTTACCCCTCTACGCCTTTGTGTGGGAAGAATCGTCGTTTTTGAGGTAAACTCCCTACATGGAGATCACCCTCACCCTGCTGATTCTGCTGGCCGCCATCGTGCTGTTTGCCACCGACCGGATTCGCATGGATCTGGTCAGTCTGATGATCCTGCTCACGTTGGCGATTACCGGCCTGGTCAGTATCGAAGAGGCATTTGCCGGCTTCAGCAATCCGGCAGTGATCACTGTCGCCGCCATGTTTGTCCTAGGCGCCGGCATCTCCTATACCGGTTCGATTTCGGCTCTGGGTGAACACCTTATCCGTTTTTCCGGCAACAGCCAGGTTCTGCTGATCTCCACCATCATGGCCACCGTCGCCCTGTTTTCGGCCTTCATCAACAACATCGGCGCCACCGCGGTACTGATGCCGATCATCATGATGATTGCTCAGAAACTGAGGGTTCCCCCGAGCAAACTGCTGATGCCGCTGGCCTTCGGTTCACTGCTGGGTGGAGTCTGCACCCTGATCGGCACCCCACCCAACATCCTGATGAATACCCTGCTGCAGGAATATTCCGGCCAGAGCTTCGCCATGTTCGACTTCACTCCGGTCGGGGTCGTCCTGCTGGCCGTCGGCATCACCTACATGGCGACCATCGGCCGTCATCTGCTCCCCGCGCGCAAATCGGGAACCCTCACTGAAGCCTATCAGGTCAAGGAATACGTTACCGAGGTCGAGATCCTCGAAGGCTCGCAGCTCCACGGCAAAACCATTGCTCAAAGTTCTTTGGAACGTGACTTCAACATGAAGGTCAGGGCGATTTTGCGCCAGCGTGAGAAGATCCCCCAGCCCCAGCGCAACCGCAAGCTGTGGGTCGGTGACGTTCTGTTCCTGGAAGGAGATTCGGAAGGAATTCTAAAAGTCAAGAAACGCAAAGACCTGGCCGTGGTCCCGGAACGGGACAATCCTCCGGAGCCAACCGCTGATGGTGAGGTCATCGTGGTCGAAGCCTCACTGGCACCAACCAGCGATCTGGTCGGCAAGACTCTGCGTCAGCTGCGCTTTGCCGAAACCCACGGGCTCACAGTGCTGGCCATCTGGCGCAGCGGAGCCCCGGTGGTTCGCAAGGTCGACCACGTCGCCCTCAAGTTCGGCGACGTGCTGCTCCTCCAGGGACCCGAGGAACGGGTTCGCCACCTTGGCCGGGAACACGAGTTCCTGCTTCTGGGGGGGGTTGAACCGGTCCGTTACCGACCTCGTCTGGCGCCGATTGCCATGGCGATCATGGTCGGTGTGATCCTGCTCAGCACCAGCGGGATGATGCCGATCATGCTGGCGGCCACTCTCGGGGCGCTGCTGATGATTCTCAGCAACTGTCTGACCATCAAGGAGGCTTACGAAAGTATCGACTGGTCGATCATCATTCTGATCGCCGGCACTCTACCCTTGGGGCATGCCATGGAAAACAGCGGTGCCGCCCGCCTGATCGCCGACATCATTATCGGTTGGGTCGGGCCGCTGGGCCCCTGGATAGTTCTGGGGGCAGTGTTTCTGATCACCTTCTGCCTGACCGAGGTGATGAGCCATGCTGCAGCAGCAGTGCTGGTCGCGCCGATCGCTTACAATACCGCTCTCGACCTGGCCGTTTCCCCCAAACCGTTTTTCATGGCGGTGGCAATCGCTGCCTCAATGTGCTTCATGACGCCGATCAGCCACCAGAGCAACGCCTTGGTGATGGGCCCCGGCGGCTACAAGTTTTTCGACTACACCAAGGTCGGCACCCCCCTCAATATCACCATCTGGATCGTTGCCACCCTGCTGATTCCACTGATCTTCCCGTTCTAACCCTTCTGCTCAATCATATGCAGGTAGTATTGGGCTTCCCTGGTCAGCTCCTGACTCTGGGCCAAGTCGATGGCGGCCAGAAAATAGTGGTAGGCCGAGGTTGCTCCACGCGCCTTGTGCATCATCGCCTTGCCGGCACCAAGGTAAGCCCGGTCGAGGCCGACATCGCCCGGGCGTTCAGCAATCAGGCGGCGAAAGACTGTCAAGGCCAGATCCGGCTGACCGCTCTCCAACAGGTGGTTGCCGATAGCGATCACCTTACTGGTTGCGAGTTGGCCGCGCTGGCGGCCACTCTCCAGTTGCAGGTAACGATGAGCGGCATGGGCGAGCTCACCATGGTCAACGGATTGCACGATGTCAGTAATCGCGCTGACCAGATCAGTACGATGTTTACTGACTCTGGGAGCGTTGGCTCGCAGGTGGAGCAGGCCAGGGAGGCGATCGACGGCGTAGGCCAGACTGAGCCCGGCGAGGAAGCCGCCGATATGGGCGCCATAGGCTACTCCCGAGCCTTGCAAGGGCGTAGTCAGAAAGGGGACGATATTGTCGAGCACCAAGTAGACACCAAGGACAATTCGTGCAGGGATCAGCACGGTGGTCATCAGCAGCGGGAACAGGAAGATCAGCACCTTGACCTGGTTGCGCGGAAACCACAGGAAGTAGAGACCAAGCACTCCGGAGATGGCCCCCGAGGCCCCTAGCATCGGAATCTGGGAGTCGGGGGCGAACAGCCCGAAAAAGATGGTGGCGGCCAGGCCGGTGGCCAGGTAGGCCAGCAGATAACCGGCATGACCGAGGCGGTGCTCGACGTTGTCACCATAGATCCACAGGAACAGCATGTTGCCAGCGAGGTGCATCCAACCGCCATGGAGGAACATGGCGGTGAACATGCTCAGCAAGGAAGGATGTGCCGGCCGGTAGCCATGCTCGAACACCACCAGATCGTAGGCACTGATCCTGCGCGGATCACCGTCCGGGGCCCCGAACAGGTTGAGGTATTCGAGAAAGTTGGGGTTGCTAAAGTCGGCGACCAGCTGGGTGGCCGGCCAGGAGATGAACAGGAAGATGGCGACATTGATGCCGATTAATGCCCAGTTGACATAGGGCGTGGTACGCGGGTTGGGGATGTCGCCGATAGGGAGGAACATCTGACTGCCAGTCTCCAGGACTCAAGGGAGTGGTGTTTCAGAATAGCATAGTGTCCCCAGGCAGTCAGCAGACAATCATCGCCTTGCAATTCACCGCGGCCCCGCCTAAAGTGGCACATCAGGTCACTCACTTCAGGGAGGAGCAGATGCACTACGTCCAACTGGCAGAACAGAACATCCCGGTCGGCAAGATCGTCGCCATCGGTCGCAACTATGCGGAACACGCCCGCGAACTCGGCAACCCGATTCCGGCCGACGACCAGCCGGTACTGTTTATCAAACCGGCCTCAAGTCTCCTTGCCGACAACGGCACGGTGGTTATCCCCCCCTACTGCGCCGACTGCCATCACGAAATCGAGCTGGCCATCCTGATCGGCACCACCGGCAAGGACATCTCTCAACAGCAGGCCACCAACCATATCGCCGGCTACGGGGTAGCCCTCGACCTGACCCTGCGCGATGTTCAGAGCCGGCAGAAGAGCAAGGGGCTTCCGTGGGAGATTGCCAAGGCCTTTGACACCTCCTGTCCGATCTCCCGGTTCGTTCCGGCAAACGCCGTCGCCGACCCGCAGAAATTGCCGCTTGAGCTGCGGGTCAATGGCGCACTGCGCCAGCAGGGGTCCACCGCCGACATGCTGCGCCCGATCCCCAGACTGATTGCCGAAGCCTCCAGCTATTTCACCCTGGAAGCCGGCGACATCCTGCTGACCGGCACTCCGGCAGGAGTGGGGCCCATCCACAGTGGCGACCTGATCGAAGCGATCATTGCTCAGGTCGGCAGTCTCAAGGTCACCGTCGGCTGACATCATCTTCCAACCGAATTCGATTGCTCAACAGGTGGGCTTGGCGGGTCGGCTCCGGCAAGCGATAACCGCGAGCACACCGCAGGACGAACTCCACGGCGAATCGTAAAGGGGACGCACTCGGTCGCGGCGTCGAGAAGCACCATCGCGGCATGAAACCGGCGGGCGTCCCGCCGATAGGAGACATCAACGCCGGCCACCCACCGGGAGATTCCATCAGCGGGTCGGCCGGCACCACCTGCTTGGCCAAATCGACCTACAGGGCAACCGCCTCGCCAGCGGTTAGATCCTAGTTGTGCAGGGGAGGAAAATCCATCGGTCCAAGCTGGACTGCATTTGGAGGGAAAGATCAAGCGACCCGGTTTTGAGGTTTCCCGGCCAGAAACGCCTGGAGGTTGGCAACCACAATCGTCATCAGCCGCTGCCGGGCGCTGTGAGTTGCCCAGGCCAGATGTGGGGTGATCAAGCAGTTCGGCGCTGCCAGCAGGGGATTATCGGCGGCCGGAGGCTCCGTCGCAAGGACATCCAGCCCCGCCCCGGCCAGTCGCCCCTCCCGCAACGCCTCGGCCAGGGCCGCCTCATCGACCAGAGCGCCACGCCCGGTATTGATCAGCCAGGCTGAGGGCTTCATCATCGCCAGACGTTCGGCGTTGATCAGTCGGTCGGTCGCCTGACTCAGCGGGCAGTGGAGGCTGACTACATCGGCACGCTCCAGCAAAGGTTCGAGGCCGACAAACTCGGCATCAGAATCTCGACTCGCCGCAGGGGTCCGGGTATGCACCAGCACCGTCATACCGAAAGCCCGGGCGATACGGGCCACCGCCTGACCGATGCGCCCATAGCCGATCAGTCCCATAGCTTTACCGGCCAGTTCGACCTGGGGGCTGGCCCAGAAAGCGAAGTCGGGCGATTGGGTCCAGGCTCCGGCCCTGACCATCTCAGCGTGTTTTCCAACAGCACGGGTCAACTCCAGAAGGAGTGCAAAGACATGCTGGGCCACCGAGGGGGTACTGTAAGCCGGCACGTTGGTCACTACAATGCCACGGTCTGTCGCAGCATCGAGGTCGACCACGTTGACCCCGGTCGCCAAAACTCCGATGTAGCGAAGATCCGGAAGTGCTGCAATCTGCTCCCTGCCCAGCGCCACCTTGTTGGTCAGCAGCAGTTGCGCCCCTGCGGCTCTCGACTTGACCAACTGTGCAGGGGTCCTTTCATGAACACTCAGCTGGCCGAGTTCAGCCAAGGGCGTCCAGTCAAGATCACCGGGGTTGAGAGTGTAGCCATCGAGCACAACGATCTTCATGAGTCTTCAAAGGGGTCGGCAAAGACCAGCATGGAATCGTTGGCCATATCTTGCAAGTAGCTGTTGAGAGCCTCTGTGTGACGGCGATCTTCCTCGGCCAACGATTTGAACAGGGTCTGCAAGTCCGGATGACTATCGACCGCACTGTAGCTGAGGTGCACTTCCATAAAGGCATCCTCGAGTTCGACCGACACGTAGATCGCTTGGCCGACGGTCAGCCGCTGCTGCTGAACATCATCGAGAATCTCGGCGGCCCGATCGAGCAACTGCTGAACCTGCTGCGGTTCGATCTTGAGGTTCTGCAGCCCGACCGACTCCAGGCGGCTGGCCAGCAGGTGAATTCGTTCGGCATGACGGGCTTCTTCCTCGGCCATGGTTCGCCAGATTTCGCGCAACCTGCCATCGGCCCCCGGATAAGAAGCCAGCTGACGATAAATCGCCCCGACCTGTTCCTCAACCTGCCTGCACGTGCTCAGTATGGCCTGCATGCCAACCCTCCCTTGCTCTGCGGTTTCGAAATCACAGAACAATCCTTACCGAAATCTCCGCGGAAAGCAAGCGGGGGGAGCAAAAAGCTCCCCCCGCAATGCCTCAAAAGACTCTTTAACAACCAGTCTACTTTTCCTCCAGCACCGCCTGGGCCGCTGCCAAGCGGGCGATCGGCACCCGGAACGGCGAGCAGGAGACGTAGTCGAGACCGATTCGGTGGCAAAACTTGACGCTTGAGGCCTCTCCGCCATGCTCGCCACAGATGCCGAGCTTGATGTTGGGGCGGGTCTTGCGACCGAGCTCGCAGCCCATCCTCACCAGTTGACCGACCCCGACCTGATCGAGAGCGACAAACGGATCGCTGGGGTAGATCTCCTGCTCGACGTAGAAGGGGAGGAACTTGCCGGCATCGTCACGTGACAGACCGTAGGTGGTCTGGGTCAGGTCGTTGGTACCAAAGGAGAAGAACTCGGCTTCCGCGGCGATGGCGTCAGCGGTCAGGGCCGCCCGTGGCAGCTCGATCATGGTGCCGATCAGGTAGTCGACCTTGACGCCGTAGTCGGTAATCACCTGGTCAGCGATCCGCATCGCATTGGCACGCAGGATCGCCAGCTCCTTGACTTCGCCAACCAGCGGAATCATGATCTCGGGGACGATCTCATATCCTTCGTTTTTGATCAGCTCACAGGCGGCTTCCATAATGGCGCGAACCTGCATGTCGTAAATCTCGGGGTAGGTCACAGCCAGACGGCAGCCACGATGACCAAGCATCGGATTGAACTCGTGGAGTGATTCGACCTTGGCCTTGAGAATCTGGGCAGCAACGCCCATTTCTTTAGCCAGCGCATCGATCTCCTCGTCGGTATGGGGCAGGAACTCGTGGAGTGGCGGGTCGAGCAGGCGAATGGTCACCGGCAGACCCTTCATCACCTTGAACAGTCCGAGAAAGTCCCCCTTCTGCATCGGCAGGATCTTGTCGAGAGCCCGCTTGCGGCCATCGAGGTCGGCGGCCAGGATCATCTCGCGCACCGCCATGATCCGGTCTCCCTCGAAGAACATGTGCTCGGTACGGCAGAGACCGATTCCCTCGGCTCCAAAATCGCGGGCGACCTGGGAGTCGTGGGGGGTGTCGGCGTTGGTACGCACCTTGAGGCGGCGGATACCGTCGACCCACTCCATCAACTGACCGAACTCACCGGTCAGCTCCGGCTGCACGGTCGGCACTTCACCCTGCATCACCTCTCCGGTCGAACCGTCGAGAGTGATCACATCTCCCTTCTTGAAGACCAGACCGTTTTTGGCAGTGAACTGCTGGCTGGCGTAATCAACCTTGATGTCGCCACAGCCGGCCACGCAGCACTTGCCCATACCACGGGCGACCACCGCGGCGTGGGAGGTCATGCCACCACGGGCGGTGAGAATCCCCTGGGCGGCGTGCATGCCGTGGATATCCTCCGGGCTGGTTTCAACCCGCACCAGGATCACCTTGAGACCGATCTTGGCGGCCTCTTCGGCGTCATCGGCGGAGAAGACCACCTGACCACTGGCGGCCCCCGGCGAGGCAGGCAGACCCTTGGCGACCACGGTCTTGGCCGCCGTCGGATCGAGAGACGGGTGCAGCAGCTGATCGAGCTGTTCGGGGGCCACCCGCATGACAGCCTCCTTCTCGCTGATCAACCCTTCGGCAACCATATCGACAGCGATTTTAACAGCCGCCTTGGCAGTGCGCTTACCGTTACGAGTCTGCAACATGTAAAGCTTGTGCTTTTCGATAGTGAACTCGATATCCTGCATATCCTTGTAGTGCTTCTCGAGGATATCGCGGATTTTGACCAGCTGCTGATAGCAGTCGGGGAGCACGTCCTCCATAGCCGGCAGATCGCCCGGCTTGTGCTTGTCCTTGTTAATCGGCTGCGGAGTCCTGATGCCGGCCACCACATCCTCGCCCTGGGCATTGACCAGGTACTCGCCGTAGAAGTAGTCCTCACCGGTCGACGGGTCGCGGGTAAAGGCGACGCCTGTAGCGCAGTCGTCACCCATATTGCCGAACACCATCGACTGGACGTTGACCGCTGTCCCCCACTCGGCCGGGATATTGTTGAGTCGCCTGTAGGTGATGGCCCGGGCATTCATCCAGGAGCTGAACACCGCGCCGATCGCCCCCCACAGCTGCTCCTTGGGATCCATGGGGAAGTCGTGGCCGAGTTCTTCCTTGACCTTGGTCTTGAACAGCGCGACCAGCTCTTTGAGGTCGTCGGCGGTCAGGTCGGTGTCGTTGTGGACACCACGTGACTCCTTCATCTTCTCGAGAATGTGTTCGAGAATGTCACCATCGAGGTTGAGCACCACGTTGGAGTACATCTG
>PKTY01000004.1 GCA_002869725.1 Desulfuromonas sp.
AATCTATTTTGCCTGCCAGATGTGTGCTTGTTAATGTGCGCTAAAGCCAAACCTCTCGCGAGAGAGGGACGGAAAGCCACGGGTCTTCACTCTCATGTGAAAGACAGCCGGGTTGTCGCTGGAGCTTGATCCAGACAATCCGGCTTTTTTGTTATGTATTGGCCGGAATCAAAGCGCGGCCATCTGTTATTTGTATTGAAGGAGAGGGAAATTGAGCCGGTTGTTATGTGCCGTTTCGGCGGTTGTGTGGATATTTCTGTATAGCACCCCTGGTCTCGCCACATCTGACGGTCTGGAAGCAGAGCTAAGAGACACAGTCGTTACCCTGCGGACAGCCCTTGACCAGTCCAACCAAAGACCATTCACCAAAACAGACTTTTCACGATGTCTAGCTGTCGTTGAAAATGAGTTGCGCAGTCTCGATCTTCTCCTGCGCGAACGTTTTCGGCAGCAAGAGCGACAGCTGGCTTCCTCCTCTTCACTGGTCAGGTCCCGGCACCGGGAGATCATAGAACGCTACGACAGCGTGATGTCCAATCTCTTCGAGACCCTGTCCTCCACGCAGCTTGACAAGAGTTCAGATCAAGCATGGAAGAGATCGCTTTCAGAGCAGCTAGATCAGCTTGTTCAGTTGCCGCAATTTGCCATTCACGGATCACTCCCCTATCGCACCCCACAATTTCAGCCGATTGCTCCAATCCAACTCCCTGAAGTCATTCCGGCATATCGACAACCAGTCAGTACCTCGACTCCACACGACCTTCAATCCACAGCAGAGGGGGCATTGACAGCGGCACTGGTTGATCATCTGAAGCTGATTGCGTCGCAAGCCGGTAAGCAGCATTGGGATCCGGTGGTCATTTATGAGTGGGTTAAGAACAACGTTGCCACAGAAATGTACCATGGCTGCATGAAGGGGGCCTTGGAGACTCTGACCCAAAGAAGCGGCAACGATGCCGATCAGGCTGCACTTCTTGTCGCTCTGATGCGTACGGCTGGTTATCCGGCCCGTTACGTGCGTGGTGTGGTCGAACTGTTTCCCGACCTGTCTGTTGCTGACAACTGGTTCGGGGTCGAACCACAGCAGGTCGGTGAGCTTCTGACACAATCCGGCGTTCCCCATGAACCGGTTTACTCAGGGGGAGAACTGGTCAACTACCGCTTTGAACATATCTGGGTCGAGGCCCTTGTCCCCTATGCCAATTATCGTGGAGCGCTGGCCGATCTCGAAGGAGAAATATGGGTTCCTCTCGACACCAGTCTCAAAGTTGCCGGCAGTACAAAGGCCGGGCAGATGGATATCTACAGTCAGCCGGACCTGAATCTAACAACACTAAGGGAAGACTATCTTGTCAGTGGCCTGACCATCCCCCCATTGCTGTATCTTGCGGAACGGATCGATAATTACCTCGTTGATCGTGCGCCTGGCACAACCTATCAGGATGTTCTTCACCGCCAAACCCCTGTGAATGAGAATTTGCAGATCCTGCCGTCGATGTTGCAGTTTCGGGAAATCATTGTGACCGGCGAATATTCTGCCCTGCCTGATGAGCTGATCCACAGGGTGAGATTTACAGCAGGTGACGCCGATCTCTCCAGTGAGCCGATTTTTGAAATCGTTCGCCCGGTTTTTGAACTGTCCAACCGGACGATTGCTATCGATTTCGAGCCGGAAACCGTGGCGGATCATGAGACGATCAACCTCTATGGTGGTCTCGACAACACGCCTCCTTACCTGGTTCGGCTCCGTCCATCGCTGCTGGTTGATGACCAAATGATGAAGGTGGGCAGAAGCGGATTTGCCTATGGTGAACCCTTTGATCTGACCGTCACGCTTGAAGCTCCTGCAGGGGTCATTGTCACGACCAATCAGCTCTTGACCGGCTATCCCCAGGTCGTCAGCCTGGTCGCTCAACGGGCAATTCCTTCCCAAGGGGAGGATCCCCCGACCACAGTTATCGGTAGTCTGTCACAGGCGGCACTCTCCTATATTGACAGCTGGAATCAGGCTGAACAGGAGCTCGCTGACCTGTTCGATCTGAAGCTGGTGCGCCCACTGCCGACTCTGGTCAGTCTGGGAGGTCAACTCGCGGTTGTTCAGCTGCTCGGAGTCCCGGTAGAGGTTGAGTGGCGCGGGTTGTTTATTGATGCCGATGCCCGAATGACCGGGGTTGTGGCGCGCACCAGTACCGATGGGCAGAGAGGCTATCCCTTTATGGAACTCTCGGCTCTGCAGGGGTCCTGGCTTGAGGGAGAGCTTTTTGTCGACCAGTTTGCGGTGGAGGGTATCTCCACAGTTCGCTTGTTCCAGCAGCTTTATGACTCCGACGGTCTGTTGCATCAGATCGATGCCGAAAATGTCGAAACCCTGCTCTCTCAACTGACTCTGCCCGACAATATTGCCGCCGATATCCGCACTGCGGTCGAACAGGGCCAGCGGGTTACGGTTTGTGGTGAGGCAATCACATCTGGAGCATGGACCGGTCATGGTTATGTGAAGGAAGACCCACAGACCGGAGCTGCCGGCTATATGCTCAGTGGTCTGACTGCCGGTGGCTATACGATTCTCGGTCGCGATGACTGGCCCGATGACAGCTTGGAGATGTTCCAGCAACCTCACAGCGCCGAGCCGAACGCCGATGTGTCAGCTGCGTTCACCATCAGCGCAGTCCTCCCCTGGGATGTTCGGTTGTCCACAGCCGGCGAGGAAACCCTAAGCCCCCTGGTTGTCCAGGTGCTTGATGAGAGCGGGGTTCCGGTGATCGGTGCTCCGGTCGATTTCCGCGTGATCATCGGCGGCGGAGCTCTGCTCGACGACAGTGGCGATACGCCGGTCGAGACCATCCAGCTGGTTGCCAAGACCGATCGCAACGGCCTGGCTCATGCCCGTTTCGTTCCGGGCCGGTCGACAATGAATAACCCGGTTGCCTATGTGCGCGAGGGAGATGAACATGCCAATATCGCAGGCCAGAACCTGATCGCCGCTCAACTGGTGACCGGCAGCTTGGCCAGTCTTGATCAACCGATGGCGATCCTCGGTTTTTCCGGCGATCCGGACCCGGTTCAGACTGAGGTTTATGGCAACGGAATCACCGGTCCCTTACTGAGTTACGTCGGCAATGCCACCATTTTTCTGAAGGATCGTTTTGGCAATCCGGTCGCCAACCATCCGGTCTACTTCTCAACTCAGCCCAATCAACTGAATCCCGATATTATCTGTCCGACCTCATTGACGTTTGATGCCGGTCGACAGGATGCTCAGCTTGTGCCTCATTCGGCAAGCTGCCTGGCTGATTTGCCGGTTTACGATGAATGTGTCGATGCCGGTAGTCGCCAGGAACTTCTGAGCAAGTCTGACGGCAGTGCTTTCGTCGGCATCATCCTTGGCAGTGTGGCGGGGGCGGCTTATCCGGTTCAGGTCGATGTTCTCACCAGCAATGAAACCATCACCCGCACAGTGGCTGCCACGGTCAGCAACGACAGCTGTCCTGGCTCTTCTCCGCCAGTCAGGGAGCTGGTGATCGATTACCTGCACCGTGAAGACGGGGAAGGGCATAATGTCGATGCGCGTCCGGCAGGGGAGTCGGCGGTTGTCCAGATCAAGTCGTATCTTCTTAATGAAGGTCAGACTCTGGTTGACAATGGCGTCGAGTTGAG
>PKTY01000029.1 GCA_002869725.1 Desulfuromonas sp.
ATGTGGTGCCGGTGGTGCCGTTGGTCAGACTGATGGATGTCCCGTCGATATTGAGCTTCTCGCTGGCGCTGTCACTGACGTTAGTGACCGTCATGTCGAGGCGGGTGATAGTCTGACCCGATTCGATGGTCGAGACGGCCACTGAACTGAACAGGTCGGCCGGGGAGGAATCTCCCTCGGTGAAGGTCACGGCGGCCTCGGTTGCGGTCAACGTCGGTTCCAGATGAGCCGGTGAGACATTGACCGTCAACGTATAAGCGCTGGTACTGTAGTCCGTCCCGTCGCTGACTTTGAAGCGGATGGAGTTTGTGTAAGGGGTTCCGGTTTCGTTAGTCCCCGGAACAAAGCGGAGCTTGCCGGCGTCGATGTCGGCCTTGGTGATCTCCTGCCCGGCAGTGACATCAGTCCATGAGCCAGAGTTGTACTGGAGGCTTCCGGCGTCTTCGAGGACGGTGATCTGGACCTTGGTCAGGCTGTCGCCCTCTTTGTCGGAGAAGGTGCCGAAGTCTGATGCGCTTAAGATAAACGCGGTGTTCTGAGTCGCGTTGATGGTGTCATCCGTCGACTCGGGCGGATCGTTGACTGCGACCACGGTAATGGTGGTGGTTGCCGGGACGTCGGAGTTCGATTTCCCCTCATCGTCGTAGGCGGTAAAGCTTAAAACCCTGCTGCTACTTTCTGTCGGATTGTCCGAGGTGTTCTGGTAACGCAGGGCATCGATCAAGGCCTCAGCCTGGGTATCGTTCATGTCCGCGCCCGAGGTGAGGGCGAAGGAGAGGGTGGCGATGCCGCCGCTGACGGTCGTGGTGTAGGTGTAACCGACTCCTCCCAGGGTGAAGGGGCCGGTCCCCGCGGTCAGGTTCTGCAGGTTGTTGAAGGAGCCGCCCGTCGCCCCGCTCAGGCTCAGGGTCTCCTTGTCGCCATCGGCAAAATTACTTTGGGTGAAGGAGACGGCGAGTCGATCGAACAGGGTACTATCTGGGTCGGTCAGGTTGTCTCCAGCGATGGTCGCCAGGGCGATGGCGCTGTCGCCCTCAGTATAGGTGACCGCATAGTTGAGGGTGGCAGGGTCGGTGGTGTCGAGGTCGAGGGTCGGGTCGTTGTCGGTGATGGTGCCGGTGCCGCTCACACCGGCCATGTTGGTGACGGTGCCGGAGATGTAGCCGGTGGCCAGGGTGAAGGTTTCACTCGACTCGGCAAGGTTGTCGTCGGTGGTCGCCAGGCGCAGCTGAATGGAGCTGCTACCGGCAGAGAAGATGACAGAGCCGCTGGCGCTGCCACGGGAGGCATCGGTCACCAGGGACCAGTTTGACCCGCTATCCGTCGAATAGTAGAGGGCCGAACTGGCTGCCGTATCAGTGCCGATAGTGGCGGTTCCATTCGACAGGGTCGGACGGAAGCTGATTTCGCCGGTCGAGGTTTTGCTTAGGCTGACGGTGAAAACCGTGTTGATCCCCTCTTCAACGGTGGAGTTGGTGATGCTGATTTCCGGGCGGTCATCGTCGGTGCCGCCATCGCCATCCCCTTCGTCATTGATGGTGCAGATGCCGTAGACAGTGACGCCATTGGCCGTGGCGGCCAGAGTGAAGGCTTCGTTTCCTTCATGGACCGTATCGTTGGTGATGGCGATGCGGACCAGGAGTTGGGTGCTTGCCGGAATGGCTGGCGGGCTGGACGCGTTGTAGGTGGTCCAGTTGGTGCCGCCATCCGTCGAATATTCGAGGGGGCTGGCAGCTGCTGTATCGGTGCCGAGGGTCGCCTTGGCGTCACTCGAGGAGAGCCCTGCGCTGTCGCTCAAGGCAAGGGAAACGGATGTTCCGGAGACTCCGGTGACGGTAAATTGAGCATAACCCACCCCTTCGTTGACAAAGAGGTTGTTCACGCCAACTGAGTCGTTCGCACCCTGAATCGTGATGTTCAGTACGGCAATGTCGGTCAACCCGCTGACATTCGACGAGTCGGTGACGGTGTAGTTGAAGGATTCGGTGAGGGTTGCCCCGGCAGCCAACGCTTCGACCGTGGCGTTGCTGTTGTCGAGGGTATAGGTCCATGTACCGCTGGAGTTCAGGGTGAGTGAACCATAGCTGCCGGTCAGCGCCGAACCGACCGTTCCGGCTGTTCCCGAACCTTCCGTGCTGCCGGTGCGGATCGCTGTGACGACCAATTCCGCAGCGGTATCGTCAACATCGGTGTCGTTGGTCAGAACATTGCCGCTCGGGTTGTAGCCGGGGGTAGCGTTGAGAACGCCGCCAGTTTCCACGGCAATGGCGCTGTCGTTGGTGGCCACCGGGTTATCGTTGGCCCCCTCGATGGTGATGGTCAGGGTGGTGATGTCGGTTTCGTTGTTCGCCCCGTCATTCAGGCGGTAGTAGAAGGTGTCGGTGAGGGTTTCCGAGCTGTCATGCAGGGCATCGACAGTGGTGTTCGCGTTGTTGACGGCGTAGCTGTACGAGCCGTCGGTACTGATAGTGAGAGTTCCGTAGCGACCGGTAATGGTGGTGCCGGAAGCGACGGTGGTTTCGGTGGCGGTTGAGGATGACCAGGCTTTGGTGACAGTCAGGGTGCCGCTGCCGGTGTCGGCCGTCCCGCCAGTAATCACGTTGCCGGTTGGATCGGTGCCGGCAGTGCCGTTGCTCACCCCGCCGGCTTCAACGGCCGTTGCGGTGTCGGCGTTTGCTGTCGGCGGGCTGGCGAACACTTCAACTCTGATGGTTAGGACGGCCGAACTTTGGGCTCCGGCGGCATCGTTCATGGTGTAGTTGAAGGTGTCGCTGTAGGTGCCGGCAGTCAGGCCGCTGTTGGGGGTGTAGGTGTAGGCGCCGGTTACGGTGTCTAGGGACAATGTCCCGTATTGGCCGGTGATGGTCTCCGTACCGGTCAACCCTTTGCTGAAGGAGAGGCTGGAACCGTTCTGAACCAGGACGGCGCTGTTAACGGTGACGGTGTTGTTGGCGTAGTCAACGGAACTGACCGTTCGGGTAAACGCTGTACCGGTTGAGTCGGTTCCCGAAACGGTCATTCCCGCGGTGATGCTGCCGTCGATCGAGGAAAGACCAATGCTTGTACTGGCCGTGGCTGAGGTTGAAGTGACTGTTGCGTAAGCCTGTGAAATCTGGCCTGAAAGGCTGGCGAGAAAGGATAACGTTTCACCTGTTGACACGTTAATCCCTGTACTTAACCCGATAGTATACGTGCCTGAAAGAGGATTTGAATTTGATTTTGGGATGTTAGTAGAGGTGACAGTCGCTCCAGTGTCAGTTGTATAAGAAGGTGTTTGAGATGAATCGTGCCTGTATACAAGATCTCCGACATTGATTTGATTGGTGGGAGTGTCAACGTTGTTGATGACGCCTACTGTAACCTGGTTGCTTACCGCTACGGCCGTCGCCGAAGCCGTCGAGGACCCAATTGTCTTGGTCTCGCCGTATTCATCGACATCCGTGTCGTTGTCCAGAACGTTGCCGGAAACGGGTGAACTCGGCAGGCTGGCTGCGGTGCCGGAGACGGCATTGTAATCGTTGTTGGCTACCGGGTTGTCGTTGGCGCCCTGGATGGTGATGGTGAGGGTGCTGGTGGAAGTTTTTCCGGCGTCGTTCTCCATGGTGTAGGTGAACGTGTCGGTGAGGGTGTCACTGGCACTGCGTAGCGCCTCGACTTCGGGATCGGAGTTGTCGACGTTGAACTGGTAGCTGCCATCGGCGCCGATGAGCAGGGTGCCATATTTGCCGGTGATCGAAGCCGGGTTGCTTGAAGATGTGCTGCCCGATGCGACGGACGTGTCGGCGGCCTGGGTGCCGACCTTGGAGACCACCTTGGCGTTATTCGCGGTGTCGTCGGTCAGAACATTGCCAGTCGGATTAGTGCCCGTGGTTCCGTTGCTGACGCCGCCGGCTTCCACGGCCGTGGCGGTGTCGGGGTTCGCCACAGGATCGACTGTGATCAGAGCGTTGAGAGAGGTGTCGGCCCGGTCGGAGGATGAACCGACGTTTTTGAGGTCATAGTCGGTTCCACTG
Source organism: Desulfuromonas sp. (assembly GCA_002869725.1). Lineage (GTDB taxonomy): Bacteria > Desulfobacterota > Desulfuromonadia > Desulfuromonadales > BM103 > BM103. The sequence goes on from PKTY01000029.1 coordinate 4,014, forward strand.
ATATTGACGGTTCCGGTGACGGGCTCACCATCGAAGTAACTCTGATCGACCACCAGAATAAATGCTTGGTTATCAGTGACATCGCGGTCACCGTCGGTGTTGCCGTCGGCACGGGCGGTGTCGAGGTCGACAAAGTCGTTGTCGGTCCAGAAGTAGAAGCCTTTGACGTTGCCTGTATCTTTGACGGGACGGCTGATCCAGCCGTAATAGGTGGTGCCGGCAATGTTGATGCCGATGACTGAGACATCGTTGCCGCTGAACAGGTCGTTGCTGGTGCCGTCATCGATAATCGAGTCGATGGCCAGGTTGTTCCAGATGATATCGTGACTGTTCGATTCCTTGCCTGCCGGCGTGGTGGCAATGTTCACCCGGTAGGCGTTTTGAAAGTTGAGGGTGGCGTACTCAACTTGATAATTGTTGCCGTCGAGCTGCAAAGTGCCGTGGTCGTCCTCCGCCTGGGCGCGGGCCCAGAAGCTGCTGTTCGGGTCTTCGCCCAGAACGCTCATGGCGAACAGTTCGCCTTCATCGCCCTGGGTGTCCGAACCCTGGTTGAGGAACTGGTCGATGGCGTGGCCGTACTCCTCGACGATCAGCCGGGACATCTGGGCTTCGTCGATCATGGCGAACCAGTCGCGGTTGACGAACAGGGTCGGGGCGCCGCTCGGTCCGGCGCTGGTGTAGGCTGCGAGTGCGCCGTTGATGTCGCGGCTGGCCAGGGGGGTGACGTCGAAACGCAGCTGATCGCGGTTGGCTGCTTCGCGCAGCAGGTCGAGCCGGGCATTCCAGCCCTCGACGGGCGTTTCCTGACCGCCGTTGAACAGGCTGAAAAGTTCGGCGTCGGAGTGGTTGCCGAGGAATTCCGCGATCAGACTGGTGGACGCCGCTGAGGCCTGGCGAATCTGGAGTTCGAGGGGGGTGGCGGAGGCAAACTGGTAGCCGTCCGTCTGATCGGCAAGGGGGCTGACCGTTGCCGGGTCGTCGGCGGGGTGGCTGTCGGTGGCCGGCTCCGGTCCGACATCGGTAGCCGCAGTGTCGCCGGGCAAAGCGTGGGCCGTGTCGAGTTGGGTCAGGGCATCGAGCAGCGTCTGGTCGACGGGGTCGAGCTGGTCGGGCAGGGACGAGAGGCTGCTGTCCAGGTGGGCATCAACGGCACTGACCAACCCGGCGGCATCGAACATCATGCGCGGTTCAAGGGCCAGGAGGTTTCTCTTGCGCTTTGCTTGGTGCTTTTGCTTGCCGTCTCGTTGTCTCGCCATCTTTATTTTTCTCCAGTTTAGAGAATTTATGATTTATGTAAAACGTTGTTTGTCTTTTTGTAGCTATTTGACTGTAGGGTTTGTCAAATAGCCGATTGATACGTGTATGCTCATTTTACTCATGGGGGCACTCGCTGAGCGGAGTCCTAGTGCTTTGTTGGAATTTAAAAAAATCCCCCTCCCATGATTTTAGAGGCATAAGGAGAGGGATGTGCCGGTCTAGCATGCAAAAAGAACCCTGACGTTTTGGTTGAAGACCCCGATAGTTAAAGATTTTAGTTTAGGATTGTAAAGTATATTCACGAAATATACCATAAAAAAAGATCGTTTTAGTATTGTATTGCCTGCCATGGCATTTTAAATCCAATCTGATTGGGGTGAGGAATTTTTTGACCGATTGCGGCAAGCGGAGGTAATAATGCATTATAGAGAGTGGTTGCTTGGGTGAAGTGAAATGGGTTTCAAGCCGTTTGCGCGGCATGGAGTTTTTACGATGGTTTTAGGCGTCACCGGCGGAATCGCCTCCGGAAAAAGCATGGTTGCAACCATGTTTGCCGAGCTTGGTGCTACGTTGCTCAGTGCCGATCAGCTGGCAAGGGAGGCTGTGGAGCCGGGGAGTGTCGGCCTGGCGCAAGTGGTTGAGGCTTTTGGATCCGGGGTGTTGGCAGAGGATGGAAGGCTTGATCGTGAGCGCCTTGGCCAAGTGGTGTTTGCCGACCCTGAGGCCCGGCAGTCCCTGGAGGGGATAATCCACCCGCATATCGCCCGGCTTGCCGAGGATCAGCTTGCCCGGTTGCGCAAAACGGACGCAGCGTTGATTGTTTACGAAGCACCGCTGCTGTTTGAAGCGGGGGGGGAGCAGAGAGTCGATCAGACCCTGGTGGTGCTGGTCGATCCCGAGCAGCAGTTGGCGCGTCTTGTGGAGCGTGACAAACTGACAACCGAACAGGCACGGACCAGGGTGGCCGCTCAGTGGTCACAGGCCGACAAACTGTTACGTGCCGATTATGTGATCGACAACTCCGGTTCTGTCGAGCAGACCCGCCAGGCGGTCAGCCTCCTTTATTATACCCTGGTGGCAGACGGTTGCCGGGGTGAGACAATTCAGCGATAAAGGTCCCGATCAGTTCGAACATCTCAAGGTGAAGGCGGTTTTCCTCACGCACCAGCATGTGCGGAACCTCCGGACCGTAACAGATGTGAGTTTTGAGTCTACTCCCCAGCCTGCCGATCAGTTCTCTGCCGGTTTCATTGACAATGGTACGGTCCCCCTCGCTGTTGAAGGCGAGCGTCGGTGCAGTGCAGCCCCCAAGACGGGGGCGCAGAAAACCGATTAACCGGTTGATCTGGTGAACCCCGGCGACCGGTCGTCGGTCGTAGTAGTGCTGGCAGGCTGATGTTCCTGCTTTGCCATGATATGGCAAAAGCCAGCGCAACCAACCGGCGTAGCCGGCCAGTCGGTGGCGTATACGCAGATAGGGGGCGCAAAGGATCAGTCCGTCGTAGCGGTTTTGCAGGGCATCGGCGATCAGCAGCAGGCAGCCGGTGCTCATGCCGAGGGCAAACAGCCTTTCGTGCTTCCCCCGCAAAATCTGACAGCCATAGTGGACAGCCTCCAGCCACTCTTCCCAGCGTTGTCGAGCAAGATCCTGGGGCGAGGTGCCATGACCGGGAAGCCTGACAGCCAATGCCGCGAGGCCGTGGCTGGCCAGATACTCGGCAACCAGGCGCATCTCCCACGGCGATGCCGTGAAGCCGTGGACCAGCAGTACGGCATTTTCGGCGTGTTCAGGGCCGAGCAGGAAGGGGAGGTTGTCGGCACAATTCACCCCATCACGCTCGGCGCGGCGTCTCAAATCCAGGCAGGCCGGGTCGGTGATTGAGCGGTCGAGGATTGGTACCGTCATCGGTCAAGCAAAAAGACCTCCGCAGTTTTGCGGAGGCCCTGGCAATCCAGCATGTTGTGAACGGCTCCTACTTGTGGTAGCCGAGCCGGGTCGATAGCTCGGTCGTGGCTTCCATCACCAGCGGGACCAGCTCTGTTTCGATCCGATCATTGGTGATACGCATCGACGGCCCGGAAATGCTCAAAGCTCCGACAATACGCCGGGTGTAGTCGCGAATCGGGGCCGCGATACAGCGCACGCCGAGGTCGAGCTCCTCGTCATCGATGGCGTAGCCCTGCTCGGCGACCTTGCTCAGCTCTTTCATTAAGGCCTCACGGCTAGCAATGGTCGTCGTCGTATAGCCCTGCAACTGATTGCTCGGCAGCAGTTCGTTGATCTCGTCTTCAGACATGAAGGCCAGATGCACCTTGCCGGCGGCCGTGCAGTAGGCAGGCAGCCGCGAACCGACTCGTGAAACGACCCGAACAGTCATGTCGGTCTCGACCACGTCGAGGTAGACGACATACCCCTCCTTGAAGATCGCGACATAGGAGGTTTCGTTGCATTTGCCGACCACCTGGTCGAGAATCGGCTTGGCTTGGCGCAACAGGCCCATCTGCTTGATGAAGGTCTGACCGAGTTCAAGCGCCTTCAGGCCGAGACGGTAGTTTTCGGTCGCCTTGTTCTGCTCGATGTAGCCGCGCGATTCGAGGGTCGCCAGCAGTCGAAACACATTGTTCTTGTGAAGTTTAAGGCGCTTGCTCAGCTCAGTGACACCCAGTTCGTCGACATCATCGTGAAACTGTTCCAGCAGGTCGAGAGCGTGGGAGACTGCCTGGATAATATATTCGGACTTTTCTTTCCTGGCCATGATCAGGGAGAACTCACTTTCGTGGACAATAGCGGAATGAATTAGTTTTTTCTAGCCAATAAGGGGCTGCTCTGTCAAGGATGAATGAGTCAAAATGTGATATATGGTCCGAGATTTTTCGCAGAAGCCTGTCATGCACCTCAAGTATGGAAAATCTAAAATAGTGTTTTATTTTTGTCAAATAAATTCGACGCCGGTTGTTCGTGAAGTTGACAGCCCGAAAACATCCGGTTACATTCGGCCCAAGGTCGATACGGGAGGCAGAACGCATGCTGACACTCAGCAAGAAGATCATGGTCGCTATCGATGGTTCGCCGCAGTCGGATAAAGCTGCAGAGGAAGCGGTGCGCATGGCGTCGGTCTCGGGGAGCAAGTTTCCCAGCGAAGTCTACGCCGTTCTGGTGCTACCGAGCATGAAGAGTCAGTCCTTCACCGATTTTTTTCCGAACAAGCCGGCGACCGAGATGCCTGGTTGGGAGGAGAAGCGGACGCGTATCTTCTACGTTGTGGAAAAGGCTGCCAAGGAGGCAGGGGTTCCTCTGGAGGCCCTGGTCATTTATGGTGACCCGGCCGAGGAGTTGATGCTGCTCGCCCGCGAGAAGCACTGCGATGTGATCGTGGTCGGTTCATCGGGAAAAGGGCGGGTCAAGCGCACCGTGCTTGGCAGTGTCTCGACCAAGGTCGCCTTGCACGCCCCTTGTTCTGTCTATATCGTCCGTTGATCGTTATTTCTTTCGTGTAAATAGTCTACTATCCGAGCCTTCACCCTCCCCCCAATCTCTCCCATCAAGGGCGGGTAGATTAATTCCCCCATCAACCTAATGAGCTGGCTGAGGCTTCCTGAAACCCTGTCGATTCTTTGCAGTCCCTTCTGGCCGTGAGCCTGGGACAGCCCCCTCTCCTCTATGTGACGTTCTGACCGACAGCTTGTGGCAGCGTATGGCGGGTTTCCAGGCAGAGGTAACGATAGATTTCGGCGAGGGCAACCTTGATCTGGTCGAGCTCTTTGGGGAACTCGTGGGGGGCCAGTTCGAGAACCAGACTGTGGTCGTAATCCGTTTCGCGCAGGTGGTTGAGAAAGCGGGTTAAGGGAAGGATGCCGTGGCCGGGCAGTAGATGTTCCTCGCCGTTGCTGTAGTCGGAAAAGTGAATGCTACGCATCCGTCCAGAATCGTAAAACTCATGGAAGTCACTTAGAAAGTCGGTGTGCATCGAGCCGCAGTGGGCGGTGTCGAACGTCATAAAGAGGTTGTGCTCGTCCATGAAGCGCACCATCTTGCTGACCTTGGAAAGCATATAGGGGTTGATCTTCCCCTTGGGGAGGCAGGGCATGTTCTCGATGGTAATCAATACCTGATTTTGACCAATCTGTTCCTGGTAGTCGTCGACCTTGAGCATCCAGCGCCAGAAGCGAAATTCGAACAGCAGCCAACAGGGGGGATGGAAGTTGACCAGCGGCACCCCGGCTTCGAGGGCCAGGTCGGCGCAGCGTTTGAGTTGATCGATCTTGTTCCCCCAGCCATCCACTTCGAAGAAGGGAGCATGAATCGAGCAAACCGGCAGAATCTCCTGCAGACTCTTCAGGTAGCCGAGGTATTTCGAGCCGGCAAAGTCATGATTGACGATGATCTCCATGCCGTCGAAGCCGACGTCGCGGGCCATCTCGAAAACTTGTCGGGCCGGCAGGGTATAGAGGCTGCCGGCAGAAAAGATCAGTTTCATGGTATGAAAAAATCTAAGCTAAGTAGTGTCTGGTTCGTTTTGCCTTTGCCAGTTCAAACCCGGCTCAGCCTGGATCAAGGGCTGTGCACCTTTTCGACCAGGAACCGGCGCAAAGACTCCGCAGGCGGTGGTGTCAGCCAGGAGACCACAATCATCGTCAGGATCACAACCGGTGCGCCGATTAAGGCCGATGAGGTCGGCGGTAAAATCCGCGTCAGGCCGGGAATCAGGTTGCCTAACAGGATCGGGGCAAAAGTCAGCACGGTCCCCACCAGCATGCCGGAGATCGCGCCGTACTTGTTGGTCCGATCCCACCAGATGCCGAGCAGAAAGATCGGGAACAGGGTGTTGCCGGCCAGGGCAAAGGCCACGGCTGTGATCTGAGCGATCATCCAGGGCGGATTGAGGGCGATGACCAGGATGATCAGGGCCAGGACGATGGTCACCGCCTTGGCTACGGTATAGAGGTGCTGCTCTGTGGCCCTTGGGTTGACCAGCCGGTAATAGATATCGTAGGCAAAAGCCCCGGCCCCGGTAATCAGCAGGCCGGTGATGGTGCTCATCGCCGCGAGGATCCCCCCCACGGCCAGTATGGCGACCAGTAGGTGCGAGATTCCGCTCCATTCGCCGGCCTTGATCACCACCAGGTCGGCGATCTGCTGGACGCTTTCCGGGTCGAGAACCATGCCAGAACGGATCTGCCAGCTCTTGGCGAAGACCGCGAAGGCCGGGGCACTCCAGTAGAGCAGACCGATGAAGAACAGCCCCCAGACCACTCCCCAGCGCGCATCGCGGCTGTTTGGGACCGTGTAGAAACGGGAGAGCACGTGGGGGAGTCCCGCTGTGCCGACCATCAGGGTGAAACTCAGGGAAATCCATTCGTAAGGTGTGCCGAAAGTCCAGGGGAAGAGGTAGTCGCGGGCCGATTCTGCGGGCATGTCTCGCAAGGCCTCCCCATAGCTGAACTGCGGAAACCCCCAGCCGTAACCGAGTTTGTGGGCGATGAACATCAGCGGGATTACGAAGGAGAGAATCAGGATCAGGTAGTGGAGCTGCTGGTTGCGGGTGGCACCGACCGCGCCGGCGATCACCAGGTAGCTAATGGTCACGGCAATGCCGATCAGCAGGGCACGGGTGTAGTCGATACCGAACACCCAGCCGAAGATCAGGCCGATTCCTTTATACTGGGCGACGCAGTAGATCAGGGTGATCAGAATGGCGATCACCGCCGAGAAGACCCGGGCCACAGATGAATCGTAGCGGGCTTCGACGAAGTCGGGGGCAGTGTACTTGCCGAAGCGGCGAATCTGTCCCCCCATCAGCACCAGCAGCAGGACATAGCCGCCGGTCCAGCCGAGGATGTAGGCAAAAGCAAAGTACCCCTTGACGAAGAAGATTCCGGCGATGCCCAGAAACGAGGCGGCACTCATCCAGTTCGAAGCGATGGCAGCGCCGATGCTGGCGTGGCCGAGGGAGTGGAACTGGATGCCGTAGCCGCCCTGGCTGGGGCGCCGAACGATGGTTCCGGCCGACAGGGAGATGACCAGAGCCAGACCGAGCAGGAACAGTGGTGTGAACTTGATGGAGGACAGATCCATGCGGGCCTCCTAGCGGCGTGACCGGTAACTGGTGGTCAGCCAGTCGATCAGGATGTTGAAAATAAAGCAGAGCAGGATGAACCAGACGATCACTATCTGCCCCTCAAACAGAAAGTAGAAGGGGAGACCGAACATGCTCGGTGCCTCCTGCAGGGCCTGCGCCGGATCAGCATGTTTGGTGGCGACATGGATGGGCAGGCCGAAGGTGACCAAAGCCCAGGCCGCCAGGGTCACCCAGATGATGGTGACCTCTTTGCGCATGAAGCCGGGTCGCGGCCGAAAAAAATTGACCCTCAGGTTTTTCGGCTGTTCCTCTGGTGATCTGTGAACCACTGACATAACTTTTGTCCCCTGTTTGGCTCGCCGAGTTTTTGCTCCCCTTGCGATTTTACGGAACCAGATAGTCTCTTACATATAAAATGCCGCTATCTAAGCGGTTGCGCAACTGTTAAAGACGGGTCTTCGGCCGGTTCCTTCATGACTTCCGCCAGGACGGCAGTGGCGAAACTCCCCTTCGGCAGGGCAAAGGAGAGCTCCAGCTGCTTGCCCTGCTGTTCGAGTCGGACCTCTTTGATGGGAACTCGCAGCGGGCGGCGCTCGCCAGGCATGGCCAGACCCGTTCCGAGTCTGAAGCTCTCCAGTTTGAGTTGCTCCTTGTCGAGCAGGCTCTCTTCGAGCAGGCCGGCCTGCCCTGTCGCCAGAGTCACTTTGTAACCGTACATAGGGGCCGTCGGGCTGATCTCGAAGAGGTCGGCCCGCGGCTGTTCGATGTCCGGATCCGTGACCTTGAAACTGGCTCCATTGCTGTGTTTCCAGGCCAAATCTCCTGGCCAGAGCCGTTCCAGAGTAGATAGACGCATGTCGACCAGGCGGTCGAACAGCTGCGACTGGTAGGCAGACAGGTAGAGTCGCAGCAGCTTGTGGGGCATACCAAGAACGGCGCGTCGATGATCTGCGCCTTTGTGCAGAGCCGTCACCAGGCGCTGCTCGTTGCGGCAGTGGCGAGGGAACAGCCCGATGGCTGCGGCCAGGTTTCCGGTCAGATAGTTCTCGGCAGCCCGTTGCCAGCCAGGGTGGCTAATCTGCTGAGGGTCGCCGACAATCTCGTCTGCCGCCAGTTGAAAATCGCCACGCAAAATAGCTTGGCCGATGCGGGCCGAGTTGCCGAGGATTCCGTAGCGTTGTTCACCAAAACGATTGGGAACGCCAAGGTCAGCGAGTACCTCGAGAATGGTGGTGGCTCGATCGATGGCTTCAGGGTGGGGCGAATCGATACGGATCGTGAAGCGGTTGCCGACCAGGTGGCCGGGGCGCAGCTTGTTGGTGTGCAGGCTGGCATTGAGGATGCGAAGCCCCGGCAGGTCGATTTTCTCGACATCGGCTGGTTTGCGCAAGGGGACGGAGATGGTCTGGCGGGTGATGGCGCGGGCGTCCTTGAGCCCGGCGTAGCCGAGATCGCGCTCGCGGCAGTCCAGAGCCCTGGCCAGATGATTGAGGGCATCGAAAGTGGTCAGCCCCTCCTTTTCGATCCACAGGTAGAGGTGGTCGCCATGTCCGCAGGGCGCATAAAGAGGGATCTCTTCGACCAGAAAATCTGCGGGTTGCTGGCGGAGCTGGCCACCGATCCCAGGCAGGGCGGCTGTCAGGAAGTCAGCCATGGTCGGTCTTTTGCCAGCTGTTGCGGAAACCGTGCTGGACGATCGGTTCGGTAAACTTGCGATGAGGCAGGGCCGGGTCGCGCTGATGATGCTGATAGTAGATCGGCTGCCCTTGCTCCAGAAATCGCTGCATATACTTGGAGCTGGGGTAGCCTGGCAGCTGAAGACTGATCTCCGTGGCGAGCTGGTTGTGGTAGACGGGGAGGTCGCGCAGGGTGTCGGCAACATCCCGGGCATAATCCTCGACATCGGTGGCGAAGAACAGCTCACCACCGCCGCTCAGGAAGTGGCAGAGGATATCGAGGAATTCGCGATTGACCAGCCGCCGCTGGCGGTGACGCTTCTTTGGCCAGGGGTCGGGGCAGTTGATATAGACCGCGCTCAGGCTGGCCGGAGTCAGGCCGTTGAACAGCAGAAAGCGGGCTTCGGCACGCAAAACGCGTACGTTGCTGAGTCCAGCACTGTCGAGTTTGCGGCAGGTTTTCAGGCACCCCTTGTTGTAGATGTCGATAGCCAGGAAGTTGGTCTGTGGCTGGCTGGTGGCCAGCTCCAGGATGAAATGGCCGGTGCCGCAGCCGATCTCCAGGGCCAGGGGGTTGCTGTTGCCGAAAATTCCTGTGATATCAAGACGTTGTTCCAGAGCCTTGGGCGGAAGGTAGTTGGGGGACTGAATCGGGATGATACGTTGGACCATGATGAACTCTCGACTGTCGAGTTGACAACGCCGCAGACTCTAGCACGGCTGGCAGGTGGCGGCAACTTTCTCAGGGCTGGTTGAAGCTCGACAGAAACTGCACCAAGTCAGTGACTTCGTCTGTGCTGAGGTGAGAGAAGTCGGGTATGCTGCCGTCGGTATGGGTCTTTAGCGGATTGGTCAGGCTGAGCCGAATTTGATCGGCAGTCAGCCGTTGAACGACATTTTCAAGTTTGGGGGCCAGACGAGCCCCCGCTCCCTGCAGCGAGTGACAGGCCTTGCAGCCCTGGGCGTTGATCAACTTGCGAGCTCTGGATTCGACAGTGCTCGGGTCGGGTTGTGCCAGGCTGTGGGTGGTCAGCAGGGCCAGGGTCAGTAGTGTGCAGAGTCTGTTCATCGGCTGAATAATCACGGCACAATAAAAACTTGTCAACCACGAACCGGGGCGGGTAAGCTGACTTTTACTGCAAGAGCTAGCGGACAGACACCTTTATTGTGGGGAGATTTTTACCTTATGCTGATTGTCATGCACCACAGTGCCAGCCAAAAGGAAGTCGATGCTGTGATTGAGGCTGTAAAGACCATGGGTTTGCGTGCCGAGCCGATTCCGGGGAGTCTGAGGACCGCCATTGGGGTTCTTGGCAACCAGGGTTATGTCGATGATACCACCATCCGCGAACTGCCGGGGGTCCGTGAGGTCATCCATGTCAGTAAGCCCTACAAACTGGTCTCGCGCGACTTTCATCCCGAAGACACTGTGGTCGATGTGGCAGGCGTCAAGTTCGGTACAGGGCACCCGCCGGTTATCATTGCCGGCCCCTGTTCCATCGAGAGTGAAGACCAGATGCTGGCCGCTGCCGAAGTGGTCAAGGCCGGTGGTGCCCATATGTTGCGTGGCGGGGCGTTCAAACCGCGCACCGGACCGCACAGCTTTCAGGGGTTGGGCGTGGAAGGCCTCAAGTACCTGCGTCAGGCGGGGGATGCGGTCGGTTTGCCGGTCGTTACCGAGGTGATGCGTATTGAACAGTTGCCGGTGGTTTGTGAGCACACCGACCTGTTGCAGATCGGTGCGCGCAACATGCAGAACTTCGATCTGCTCAAGGAGGTCGGCAAGACCAACCATCCGGTTCTGCTCAAGCGCGGTATGAGCGCCACCATCGAGGAGTTTCTTTCGGCCGCCGAGTACCTGCTCGCCGAAGGGAATCCTCGGGTGATCCTCTGTGAGCGGGGGATTCGGACCTTCGAGCGGGCCACGCGCAACACCCTCGATCTGAGCGTGGTGCCTTTGATCCACGAGATGAGCCACCTGCCGATCATCGTCGACCCCAGCCACGCTACCGGCAAACGCACTCTGGTTCCCCCCATGGCCATGGCTTCCCTGGTGGTTGGCGCTAATGGCATCATGGTCGAAGTTCACCCCGATCCGGACCGCGCCCTGTGTGACGGAGCCCAGAGTCTGTCCGGCGAAGGGTTTGCCCAGCTGGTCAAACGGCTCGCTAAGCTGATGTAGCTGAGTTTATCTATCATCCCCCCTCTTGCGAGGCCGATAATGTCCCCGGATCATAATGGCCATTGTCAACCGTTCACAATCGATTCCACAGATTGTCTTTCAGAAGGACTTCCCATGAACACAAGAGTTGAACCTGGCAACAGCCTGTAGTCGTCCGAAGGGTTCATGACATAATCTCCCCCCGGCAAGATCACGGCAAGCAGCAGAATCCTGCGTTTAAGTTCTCCCACAGATTTTTCTTCCATGGGCGAGCCCTTTGGAACCGGGCATTCCTCTATGCGGTAATTGTTCTGATGCTCCCTCAACATAGTATCAAGGAACGAGACAACAGAGGGACGAACCATCTCCGAGACCATCCTCATGCCTCCAATGAAGTTCGAGGAGACAACAGAGTTCGCGCCCGCCCGTCTCAACTTCTCCGCGTGCTTGGTTTCGCTGCAGCGAGCCACAACGCGTATTGACGGATTGATCTGCCTGGCCGAAATGGTTATGACAAGGTTGTCCTTGTCATTGTCAGTGCATATTACAATACCTGAGGCTCTCTCTACCCCTGCGGCCATCAGGATATCGTTCTCGGAAGCGTCACCCTGTATATATCCCGCACCCGGGTATCTTTCCCTGAAGGTCTCTTCAATGCACGGATTGATATCTATAGCCACCGCCGGTCTCTTTGTGCGATTGAGCTCTTCGATCACATGCTCTCCCATGGTACCAACACCGCAAACAATGTAATGCCCACTCATCCGGCTGATCATCTTTCTCATCCTTTTTTTTGAAAAAATCTTCTTGAGGCTGCCGTCTATCAGGAATGCGGTGACATTGGAGACAAAATACAGAATGACCCCCATCCCGGTAAAGATGAGCGAGATCGTGAACAACCGCCCAATCGCACTATGAGACAGGTCTACGAACTCGCCATAGCCAACCGTTGTGACGGTAATCACCGTCATGTAAAGGGCATCAACAAGGCTTGCCGAAGGGTCTATGATCATATATCCGGCGGACCCGTAGACAAGCACCCCCAAAAAGGCCCAAGAGGACAAGTGAAGCTTTTCTTTGAGAATAACAAGGGACTCGGTCATCAGACTCCTCTGCTGTGAGTTCATGCGTGTCTCACTCACTATTCATAACACAAAACACCCCGAAGAACTCCCTGCTTGATGTGCGATTTTCAATGATAATCCGCTTGTCTTGAGTGTGTTAAATAATTTTTCTGAAAGACCACAGGGGGCTACACAACCGAATTTGACAATAGAGGGTCTGACTATAGAATTAAAAGCACTAATTTCTCCGATAAAAGCAAAGCCGGTGTGAAACGGTGACGCAAAGCCGCAGGGTCCATGGTCATGGCGAAGCTTGACGATTCAACGGAATACGGCTCTATCAAGTTTCTTGACTTGTTTGAGCTCGAAGAAATCCAGAGTATTCAGGACGCTTTTGCCAAGGCGACAGGTGTCGCGTCAATCATTACCGACACCAATGGTCGTCCAATTACAAAACCAAGTAATTTCTGCAGACTTTGCAGAGACGTTATTCGTAAAACTGAAAAGGGCCTTAAAAATTGCATGTATTCCGACTCAGTTCTGGGGCGAGTTAATCCTGATGGACCCAATATGCAGCCCTGTTTGAGTGGAGGGTTATGGGATGGGGGCGCTAGTATTTTGGTCGGTGATAAGCATATTGCCAACTGGCTGGTTGGCCAGATTCGTAATGAACACCAAGACGAAGAAAAACTGCTCGCCTACGCTCGAGAAATCGGGGCAGATCAACAAGAGTTCAGGTCTGCACTCAGAGACGTAAACTCGATGTCCATCGAACAATTTGGACATGTATGCCAGGCTTTGTTCGTTATGGCAAAACAACTATCCACGCTGGCTTATCACAATGTATTACAGTCACGAACAATTCGTGAGCGAGACATGATTGAAAAAGCTTTGCGGGATAGTGAAGTGCGCTTTCGGCAGCTGGCTGATTCTATGCCCCAGTTGGTGTGGACGGCAGATCCGTCAGGGAATGTTGACTATTACAATGAACGCCGAAACGAGTTCAATGGCTTTTCTCAAAAAGTTAACGGAAATTGGGAGTGGGCTCCAGTGATCCATCCAGAAGAAAGAGAAGCTACAATTGAGGCTTGGAAAGCCGCATGCCAGACGGGTTCCCCCTATGAAACCGAGCACCGGATCCAACGTTCAGACGGTTGCTATTCCTGGTTCTTAAGCCGCGCTCTTCCAGTTGTTGATGAATCCGGCGAAATTGCCAGATGGTATGGGACGGCAACTGATGTTGATACAATAAAAAAAGCAGAACAGGCCTTGAATGAGGCAAAGAAAATAGCAGAGGAAGCGAATCAGGCTAAAAGTGATTTTATAGCGACAGTTAGTCATGAAATACGCACGCCGATGACGGTTTTTATGGCCGCCCTTGAGTTTATTATGGAGATAAACAAGGATCTTGAAATCAAAGAGGCGCTTCAGTTGGCAAACACTTCATCAAAGCGTCTTTATACGTTATTGAATGAAATTTTAGATTTTTAAAAAATTGAAGCTCATCAAATGGTATTAGATGAAAGTTCTTTCGATATAAGATAATGTTTAAAAGAAGCGATACATATGATGAATGCAAAGGCCGACAACAAGAACCTTAAATTAAATTTGTTCGTGTCGTCTTCAGTCCCAGAAAAGGTCTTTGCTGACAGCTACCGTCTTGGTCAGGTTTTGATAAACTTAATAGGGAATTCTATTAAGTTTACAAAATCAGGTTCATTAGCAGTAGATGTAAAAACAGAAAATACCAATCTCATATTCAATGTGTCCGACACTGGGATTGGAATCCCGAACGAAGAATTGCCCTATATTTTTGAGACCTTTAGACAGGTGGATAGTTCCGCCTCGCGATCTTATGGCGGCGTAGGACTTGGGTTGTCAATTTCGAAGGGCTTGGTAGAGCTTATGGGAGGAACGATAAGAGTCGAAAGTATTGTCGGGGAGGGGAGTCAATTTACGTTTTCAATACCGCTGAAGGTTGGGAATTAAAACCAGTGGCTGGGCATGAACGGTCTTCACGCAGGATCTGTCTCACTCAACTCCAACAGCCGGTCTATTTGTACGGTGTTCGACACTATCCAAGTGTATGAATCTATTCGATTCTTGGTGGCGGGAGTAGATGGGAATCGAACCCACCAGGGACGGGATACGCCCCCCATCGGTTTTGAAGACCGAGCGCGCCACCAGGCCGCGAGCTACTCCCATAATTACATTGTGTCAGTATTTTAGAGCCGCTTGCTAAGGGCGGATGATGCGTCCAGCTGTGTGGAGGCTGTTCACCAGTTCCAGCATATTGCTGATCCTGCCGACGGCCAAGCTATCTTTCAGGCCGAAAAACTCCAGACAAAGCCCGCATGAGGCGATGTCGACACCTAAGCATGCCAGTTTTTCAAGAGGCTCGAGGATGTCTGAGCCTCCCACTGCCAGCTTGACGCCGCCGTTGACGAAATAGATCGCATCCGGAACCGCATCCCCCTCGGTTAATGTGAAGATGAAATTCTTGAGCAATATCTGGCCAAGTTTGGCATCGCCACTCCCCATCTGATCGGAACCGACTAGAATAATGGTTGGACCGTCGAAGGGGGTTTCCCCCACATCCTGCTGTGACGGTTCTCCTGGGGTCAGGTTAAGTTGAAACAGCTCGTCCTGTTCGATGACTTCTACCTGATATCCATACCTCGATGCCAGGCGCGTGACGTTGTCGCAGGAGACCTGGTCGTCAACCAAAACCTTCAGGCTTTGCCGGGGGAGGGTGAGTATCAACTGTCTGGTCTGAACCACCGGTTGTGGGCATCGCTGGCCCCGACAATCAAGAGTCCTCATGTCATCATCCTCAGTAGGTTAACGAAAATATACTTTATGTGGAATGACGACCGATGGCAAGATAAACCGATTGGAAAACTTTTGCGAACTGAGGAGTTCGGCTTTGGCACCCAGGATCTTGGGGCAGGAGGCTCAGGTGCGTCACATAACAAGACAGATCATGGTGGGGGGCGTGCCGGTGGGAGCGGGGGCTCCGGTGTCAGTCCAGTCGATGTGCAATACCGACTCCCGAGATACCGAGGCAACCCTCCGCCAGATTGATGCCCTGGCCAAGGCCGGCTGCGAGATCATCAGGTGCGCGGTGCCCGACCAGCAGGCCGCCCTGGCAATCTCCGAAATTTGCCAGAGAAGCCCTGTGCCGGTGATTGCCGATGTTCATTTCGATTATCGACTGGCGCTGGCTGCTCTCGAAGCCGGGGTGGCCGGTCTCCGCCTCAATCCCGGCAATATCGGTGCCCGCTGGAAAGTGACCGAAGTGGTACGGGCCTGCGCTGAGCGCTCTGTGCCGATCCGCATCGGGGTTAATGGCGGTTCATTGGAGCCCGAACTTCTCAAAAAGTACGGTCATCCAACCGCCGAAGCCATGGTCGAAAGCGCCCTTGGCCACATCCGGATTCTTGAAGATCTTGATTATCAACAGATCAAGGTGAGTCTCAAGGCGTCCGATGTGAGGCGAACGGTGCAGGCCTATCGGTTGCTTGCCAAGGAGGTCGACTATCCGTTACACATCGGTATCACCGAGGCTGGCACCACCTGGAGCGGCACGGTCAAAAGTGCAGTCGGCCTCGGAGCGCTGTTGATTGACGGTATCGGTGACACCTTGCGAGTGTCGCTGACCGGTGATCCGCTTGAAGAGGTGCGGGTTGGCTGGGAGATTCTCAAGTGCCTTGACCTGAGGGAGCGGGGCCCGGTGTTTATCAGCTGCCCGACCTGCGGCCGCTGCCAGATCAACCTGATCGGGGTGGCCGAGGAGGTTGAGAGCCGGCTGCATGATCTGCCAAAAAAGATCACCGTGGCGGTTATGGGCTGTGTGGTCAATGGCCCTGGTGAGGCCCGCGAGGCTGATATCGGCATCGCCGGTGGCAAAGGGCAGGGTCTGCTGTTTCGCAAGGGCGAAATCGTGCGCAAAGTGGCCGAAAATGAGCTGGCCGATGCCCTGGTCGAAGAAGCCTACAAGCTTGTTGAAGAGAGGTCCCGCTGACGATGAAGGTTCGTGGGAGCTTGCAACGCCAGAACTTGTAACGATTGCCCGGCAGAGGTTTTTCGCGGCTTACATTCCTTGCAATCCCGCTGCAAATAGGCTAATTTCAGCACCTGTCACCAGGTCGCAAGACAAGATTTTCTGTCGAGGATTTTTTATGCGTTATACCCAGTATCTGCTGCCGACTCTCAAGGAGACCCCCGGCGATGCCGAGGTGGTCAGCCATCAACTGATGCTTAGAGCCGGGATGATTCGTAAAGTGGCGGCCGGGATCTACGACTATCTGCCGCTTGGGTTGCGGGTGATCCGCAAGGTTGAGAGTATTATTCGCGAGGAGATGAATCGAGCCGGGGCCATCGAGGTGCTGATGCCGGCCGTGAATCCTGCTGAGCTCTGGGAGCAGTCGGGGCGCTGGCAGCAGTACGGCAAGGAGTTGCTACGTTTCAAGGACCGCAAGGAGACCGCCTTCTGCATCGGTCCGACTCACGAGGAGGTTGTGACCGAGATCGTCCGCGGCACGGTGCGCTCCTATCGCCAGCTCCCCCTCAACCTCTACCAGATCCAGACCAAGTTTCGCGATGAAATCCGCCCACGCTTCGGCTTGATGCGTGGCCGCGAGTTCATCATGAAGGATGCCTACTCCTTCGATCTCGACGATGCCGGGGCCGATATTTCCTACGAGAAGATGTACCAGGCTTATCGGCGGATTTTTACACGTTGCGGCCTCAAGTTCCGGGCCGTGGAGGCCGACACCGGCAACATCGGCGGCAGCTTTTCCCATGAGTTCATGGTGCTGGCTGATTCCGGAGAAGATGCCATCGTCTCCTGTAACAGCTGCGAATACGCTGCCAATGTCGAAAAAGCGGAAATTCGAGTCACCGACGCCGAGTCTGCCGCTCCGACCGCTTCGTTGACCCTGATCAGTACTCCTGATTGCAAAACAATCGATGAGGTCAGCTCTTTTCTCAAGGTCGACCCGGCGGCGACGGTCAAGACCCTGATTGTCCAGACCGAGAGCGGCGAAACCCTGGCGGTGTTGCTGCGCGGTGACCGCGAGCTCAACCTGATCAAGCTCTGTCGACTGCTCGGCTGTGATGATATTGAACTGGCGGCCGATGAGGTGGTGCAGCGGGTGACAGGCGCGCCGAGCGGGTTTGCAGGGCCGGTCGGCCTGCAGCTCAGACTGCTGGCGGACCGGGAAGTGGCGAGCCTGAGCGATTTTGTGGTGGGAGCCAATGCCGTGGATGCCCACTATACCGGCGCCAACTGCGGGCGCGATTTCCAGGTCGAGCAGTTCGCTGACCTGCGCGAGGCCGAGGCGGGAGACGCCTGCCCGCGTTGTACTGGTCACCTTGAGATCTGGCGAGGCATCGAAGTCGGACATGTGTTCAAGCTTGGCACCAAGTATTCCCAGGCGATGGGTGCGACGGTGCTTGACAATCAAGGGCAGGAGCGCACTCCGGTCATGGGCTGCTACGGGATCGGGGTCGGCCGCACCGCAGCTGCTGCCATTGAGCAGAATCACGATGCCAACGGTATCATCTGGCCGATGCCTCTGGCTCCTTTTCAGCTGATTATCACCATGCTCAACCCCAAGGATCAGTCGGTGGCAGAGGCGAGCGAGAAGCTGTATGCCGAGCTTGTGGCGTTGGGGGTGGAGGTGCTGCTCGATGACCGCGACGAACGCCCTGGCAGCAAGTTCAAGGATGCCGAGCTGCTTGGCATCCCGCTGCGGGTGACGGTCGGGGCTCGAGGTCTGAAGGAGCAGAACTTCGAGTTGCAGGACCGGCGCAGCGGCGAAACCAGTCCACTGTCAGTCAAAGGGGCGGCTGTCAGCCTGCAACAGATGATTGGTGATGCCTTGCAGGTAAAGGGGTGAGGCATGTCTGACCTGAAAATCACCAAGGGGACTCTCAACCTTCCGTCTGCCGCGGTGCGTCTGATCGGCGACCACCCGCTGCAGATTACTGCCAGTTCGAACCGTCATCTGCTGCTTGAGGTCACTGGGCAAAAGGGCGACCTGCAGATGGCCGGGCGGCTCGGCGATATCGCTATCGTCGACCTGCTGTCGTTCTTCAACATGTTTCGCAAGTCTGGAGCGCTGCATTGCGCCTTAAGCGGCGGGGACAAGACCCTTTTCTTCCAGAATGGCGAGATTGTGTTTGCCACCAGTACCTTTGCCGAAGAGGAGATCGGCGAGACCCTTTATGGACTGGGCATGCTCGACCGGGAGGTTCTGCAAGGTGCGCGGCAGTTTGCCAGCGGTGTGATGACTCTTGGCAAGGCGTTGATCGACCAGGGAGTGGTTACCTCGAAGGACC
Source organism: Desulfuromonas sp. (assembly GCA_002869725.1). Classification (GTDB taxonomy): domain Bacteria; phylum Desulfobacterota; class Desulfuromonadia; order Desulfuromonadales; family BM103; genus BM103. The sequence goes on from PKTY01000029.1 coordinate 22,597, forward strand.
TGTGGGCGGCAACCCGCAGCCAGGTTGAAACCATTGTCTTCAACCTGTTTGCCTTTCAGGAGGGTTCCTTCGCTTTCTTCGACACCCGTCTCGAGGAGGATCAGGTATTAAGCCTCTCAATGAATACCCAGAACCTGATCATGGAGGGGCTGCGGCGGGTCGATGAGCGGGCCGTTTACATGCAGAAGGTCAAATCTCTCGATGCGATCCCGGTGGCAACCGGCAAGGTGCCGAATGACCTCGACAGCACTTCACAGCGGATGCTGGCCCTTGTCCAGCGCGGGGTTGCCGATGCCAGAGAGCTGCTGCGCCGCTCCGGGGCCGGTGAGTTCGACACGCTACGCCTGCTCAGTCAACTGATCGAGCGGGGGGTGGTGGCCATGGAGGAAGCGCCGACGGTCAAGGTCGAGGGGGTGCTCGGCGAG